>NZ_JBQEQE010000005.1:167925-291796 GCF_052046095.1 Pseudomonas sp. 22072 | reverse complement strand
CAAGCAGCCGGTGCTCGCAGTACTTTGCAGTTCAACCCGGTGGGCAATGTGCTGGAGCAAACCGATGCGCAGGGTAATCGGCAGCGTTTCAATCACACCATCGACGGCCGATTGCGCGAGGCCTGGCTGCAGCTGAAAAACGCGACCGCCGCGCAGCGGCTGGTACATGACATTCACTACAACGCTCAAGGACAGATAGAACAGCAAACGGCAGGCAACCAGGTCACCAGTCGGTTTGATTACTGCCCGAAAGACGGGCGATTGAACCGTCTGAGCGCTGCCGGGCCTAGCGACGAACCGCTACAGGATTTGCACTACGTCTATGACCCGGTGGGCAATATCCTTAGCCTTGAAGACAAGGCACTGCCGGTGCGCTTCTTTGCCAACCAACGCATCGAGCCGATCAACCGCTATACCTACGACAGTCTTTACCAGTTGATCGAAGCCACCGGCTGGGAGGGCGGCAGCGCTAATCGCGGGCCTGCTCATCTCGAGGATCCGGCTGCCGTGGCTAACTATCGTCAAACCTATCGCTACGACGCTGGCGGCAATTTGCTCGAGCTGATCCACCACGGCCCACAGCAACATGGGCGTGTGTTGACGGCGGCCAAGCACAGTAATCGCTGCCTGCCCGAGGTGGGCGGGAGGCCACCGACCGAAGCGGAGATTGCCGAAGCCTTCGATGCCAGCGGCAACCTGTTGATGTTGGACCGGTGCCGAACACTGAGTTGGGATGCACGTAACCAACTGAGCCATGTGCATATGGTGGAGCGCACGTTGCGCCTCAATGACACCGAGCGCTACGTCTACGGTGCCGACGGCATGCGCAAGCGCAAGGTGCGCACGACGCAAACCAACGCCCGCACCTTGGTCAGTGAGACCCGATATCTACCAGGGCTGGAAACGCGCGATGGGGATGGCGAGAAACTGCACGTCGTCACCGTCCAGGCCGGCCGCACCACGGTGCAGGTGTTGCATTGGGAAGGCGCGGCGCCGCAGCAACTGGCGAATGATCAATACCGTTACACCCTTAGCGATCATCTGGGCTCTTGTTCGCTGGAACTGGACGGTGAAGCGCGGATCATCACTCGCGAGACGTATCATCCGTTTGGTACGACGGCCTTCACGCAGAAGGGTGATTCGAGCGAAGAGAGTTATCGCACGTTGCGTTATTCGGGCAAGGAGCGGGATGCGACGGGGCTCTACTACTATGGGTTCAGGTACTACGTGCCGTGGTTACAGCGATGGAGTAATCCCGACCCTGCAGGTGAAGTGGATGGGCTTAATCGCTATGAGATGGTGCGCAATAACCCAGTGACGTTCACAGATATCCTTGGGCTTTCACCCACCGTGTGGTTTACCTATGTTGATGGTCAAGAGCGGGCGTTAAGTGATAATGAACTGAGAGCTGCGTTTAGCGATGGGACACCTAAGATCATATTCTCGGGGGATGGCCACGCCAGTCCCTCATTTGCTTACGCCTCGGATATACCTGATGTAATGGCTGCAAACAGAAACGGTGCGCTAAGTTTGTATGTGGAAGCCACTCCAACTGACGCAGCCATTAAGGTTGAAAAATTCATTCCTGAATTTATCGACAAAAATAAAAGCGCGGTGATTGGGTGGGAACCAGAAGAACTCTCGACTTCGATGCTAGAGCTCTTTATCATCGCGATGGAACATTCTGAGTCGAGTGTAATCTCGTCGGGCGCGGTTTTGGATGATGTCGAGATGCTTGGAGCGAAAGTTACCAGCCAGTTATTTATGCAGGCTGAAGAGTTAGCCAAGGAGTTTTCATTGGTTATTTCAGACTTTACAAAGCCGGAAGGTTATCCCGAGAGTACCGTTGAGCGATTAAGAACTATCACCTCGTCGGTTTGGAGGGATGAATTCATTAACCCGTATCTGGCGGAAAAAGTCGGGGTTGAGGCGAGTGCAAATAATGACCGTACATTTATGGTTTCAGTAGGGTTTGCCCATCTGGATGTTCGCTACAATCCGGTTCAGCAGATATTGAACGAAATAAGAGAGACTCATGGCTTTCAACAACGAATCTTTTTTAATCGATCCAACAACCCTATAGTAGTTAAAGCAGAGCAATAATTTTTTAATCAATAAAGGGTGTTTGCACTCAGTAAAAGCGTTCCCGCCACTAGCGATGGATCAGTGGTGTGCTGTCTGCCGACATCATGAGCCCACAAAGTTTTTCCGTAATCTATGGGGGCCGTCAAGCTGTGAAAAGGGCTCCCGAAGAAGACTGAACAGGCACCGCAAAGCCCAAATAAAAAGCCCCCACCCAACCCACTCATAGCTGACATGGATCTTCTGAAAAAGAAGGGATCCTATGAATCTCTGAGGCCGTCAAACCTCATCACGAATGCGTCGTGGTAGGCGCAAGGATCGGCAAGATGAGGGCAAGGGTCAACGTAGGTCATTGCACCCGACGATGTGGGAACCGGTTTGAATAACTTGCCACACAGTTTGCGCAAGGAGGCTTGGTTGATCAACGACGGAACCCAACGTTGCACTTATACAATGTGAGTTTTTTATGAATATTTCAGACGCCGCTGTAAGCCTGTCCACCCCTCTCAGCGTGTCCGCACCAGCGGAGGCCTCCAGCCAGGCAGGACACGTGCAAGCGAGTGCCGCCCCCCTCGAATCGCGCTCGGGGCCGCGTATGCAAAGTATGGGGCTTACGAGCTTGCGGCAAACTGTGCTGCAAGGCCTCGGCGATACAATTCGTTCGCATGTTTTGCCATCCTCAGTACTTCATAGCACCGACAGTTCGAAAGACAAAGCCTATGGGGCCGCGTTGACGTTCGTTGGCGGGATGGCGAAGGTGGCCGGCAAGAAGATGGCAAGCTCAGGTGGCGTTTCCTCGAAAGTCGCAGGTTCGGCGCTGATGTGGGGGGGTAAAGCGGCGGAGAAAATCGGCAAGAACACGTATAAAAATGCTGAACCCAAGGAGGACGGCAATTACAACGCGTTTGCACCGCGTAACTGGGTTCGTTAAAAACAGGCCTGACATCCCGCGAGGAGCTTTCTGTCTGTTTTGATGGTCATTGAACCGAAAAGCCCCCACCCAACCCACTGCGGATAGGGGACGCAATGGGCTGGGCGAGGGCTTCTTGTACGACTGTTTTACTGCGCGATAGTTTTCACCGATACACCACGTTCAACCGGTGTCGAGCGACCGTAGATATCTTCGAAGCGCTCGATATCGTCCTCACCCAAATAGCTGCCCGATTGCACTTCGATGATCTCCAACGGGATCTTGCCCGGGTTGCGCAGGCGGTGCACCGAGGCGATCGGGATGTAGGTGGACTGGTTTTCGCAGAGCAGGAACACGTTGTCGTCACAGGTGACTTCGGCGGTGCCGCTGACCACGATCCAGTGTTCGGCGCGGTGGTGGTGCATCTGCAGCGACAGGCACGCGCCCGGCTTGACCGAGATGTGCTTGACCTGGAAGCGGCCGCCCATGTCCACCGAGTCGTAGGAGCCCCACGGGCGGTAGACTTCGCAGTGGTTCTGGGTCTCGCTGCGGCCTTGCTCGTTGAGGGTGTTGACCATCTGCTTGACGCCCTGGACCTTGTCCTTGTGGGCAATCATCATCGCGTCCTTGGTTTCCACCACCACGATGTTGTCCAGGCCGATCACCGATACCAGTTTGCCGTTGCCATGCACCATGCAGTTGCGGCTGTCCTGGATCACTACATCGCCCTTGCTCACGTTACCGTTGGCGTCTTTATCATTGACCGCCCACAGCGAGGCCCAGCAGCCCACGTCGCTCCAACCGGCTGCCAGCGGGACTACGCAGGCGCGCTGGGTTTTTTCCATCACGGCGTAGTCGATGGAGTTGTCCGGGCAGCACGCGAACGTGGAGTCGTCAAAGGTCACGGTGTCGGCGGTCTGCTCGCTGCGTTCCAGGGTCAGCACGCAGGTGTCATAGATATCCGGGTCGTGCTTTTTCAGCTCTTCGAGGAAGCGGCTGGCGCGGAACAGGAACATGCCGCTGTTCCAGAAGTAGCCACCGCTTTTGACGAACTCGACCGCACGTTTTTCATCGGGTTTCTCCACGAACTGCTGCACGCGGCTCACGCCTTCAGGCAGCAGCGAGTCGTTGGTGGACTTGATGTAGCCGTAGCCGGTTTCCGGGCGGGTGGCCGGCACGCCGAACAGCACCATCTCGCCACGCTCGGCGGCCACGGTGGCCAGGGCCAGTGCGCGTTGCAGGGCTTTCTGGTCGTCGATCACGTGGTCGGCGGGCAGTACCAGCATCAGCTCGTCACGGCCTTCGTTGACCAGCATCATCGCGGTCAGGGCCACGGCCGGCGCAGTGTTGCGGCCGAAGGGTTCCATCAGGATGCGCTGGCAGTCGAGCTTACGTGCGCTCAGTTGCTCGTTGACGATGAAACGGTGATCTTTGTTGCAGACCACGATGGGGGCGTCCATGCCTTCGAACACCAGGCGCTCCAGGGTTTGCTGGAACAAGGTGTGCTCGCCGGTCAGGGCCAGGAACTGCTTGGGGAACTGTTTACGGGAAAGCGGCCAAAGACGTGAGCCGCTACCACCGGAAAGGATTACTGGGATCATGGGTGTTTCTCCTTGAATCAGTTTGGGTCAGAGCTACGAAGGTTTGTCGTTTCACTCTTGTTTTTGTCTCGGTCCTGAGTTGAAACCCGGTCAGTGTGGGAGCTGGNCCATCGCAGGCAAGCCAGCTCCCACAAGGGGGCATGTCAACTCAGGGAAATAGTCAGCGGGTCGACACTGGGCGTTTCACCCACACTGGCGACAGGCTCGAACCAGAACCGGTGACATACAGCACCGCCGCTTCACCGCGTTCCAACGCAACCGGCTTCACATCGCCGACTTTCTTGTCACCGTCATACAACGCCAGGCTCACTTTCACCGGGTTGATCTCACGCTCGCCACGGCCCTTGGCAGCCACCGACTTGACCACATCGGTCTTGCCATCGGCGGTTTTCAGGGTCAGGGCCTTGTCGCTGAGGTTCTGCACGCGCACCAGGGATTTCTGCTTGTTCTTGAACGGCGGTTCTTCGATCAGTTGCGGCTGGCCGCTGCCACTGTTGACCAGGGTGTAGTAGTGGTCGGCAGCCAGTTTGACCGGCAAGGTCTGGCTGCCGACCTTGGCGCTGTAGTCGCCGCCCGGCATGAAGCTGAAGTCGCTGCTGGCCAGTGGCGCAACGTCGCTGAGGTTGGTGCTGCCGACGGTGGCGCTGACTTCCTGGTTGCTGGCGTTGTAGATACGTACAAAGCTGGAGCCTTTTGGTGCGGTCGGGCCGTACAGGGCGGCATCACCGGCAGCGAAGGCCGACAGGGATACGAAGCTCAAGCCCGCTGCGATAGCCAGGGTTTTAGCGAGACGACGAGGAGTAGTAGTGAAAGTCATTGTGAGTTACCTCTCTTTCAGTTTTGCGCCCGGTCGGGCGTCTCGGATTTAGATGTGTTGATTGCCATGTTCTGTTGGCGCGAACCGGCTTGTTTAAGCTGCGCAACCCAGGCTGGGTCGGCATCACCGATTTCGTTGTTAACGGGCAGATAGCGTTCAGGAAACTCCCAGATCAGCACCTGGGGCGGGCTGTTCTTGAAGTCATCACTTTTGAGATAGCTGAGCATCGGCAGGATCGGGCCATGGCCGTCTTCGGCGTAGCTGACCACGTCGCTGTGCAAGGCTTGCTTGAGCGCACCGACGAAGTTCCAGTTGGGGTTGGCGCTGTAGCTGGTGCCGACCAGTGCCACCGGGGTTTCGCTGTCGCTGAACAGCGCGTCATCACCTTTCTCTTCGGCCAGGTGGGTGACACGTTTTTCCAGCGGCTCTTTAGGTGGCATCAGGTTTTCGAACAGCGGGTCCAAGGGCAGGAACAAACGCAGGTCGCCTTTATGCGGTTCGGTTTTCTCGGCCTCGGTGACAAAACGCTGCGGCTCGCCGCTCAGTGGGGTCTTGTCGGCAATCGCCTTGGCCAATTGCTTGGCGGCGACTTCGGCACCGTCCGGGGTCCAGTGGGTATCGGTACGCAGGAACACCTGCTTGCCGGCGAGCTTGGCCTGTTGCAGCGGGCCGAGCAGGTCTGGCGCCGGGATGTTGTCTGCCGCCACGCGAGCGTGGAAGTCCTGGTACAGGTTGGCGTGGATGCTCGCCGGTTTCACCTCACCCAGGTGTTCCGGATACAGGCGCACCTTGGCCGGCACGATCGCCATCACCAGTTGGATGCCCTGGGCCTTGAGCTTCTGGCGTACGCCTTCGACCAGCGCGTAGTTGCCTTGCAGGTTCTGGTCTTCGTTGACGGCGGGGTTGAATTCCTCGTCGCTGTACAGCCAGTGATCACGGCCCAGCACCACGCCAGGGCGGCCTTCATTGAACAGCTTGTAGTCCAGCGCGGCCCACAGGTTGGTGCCCAGGCGCTTGATCGGGAACTCGTCGTCGTAGTGGGTCTCGACGGCTTTGGTCCAGCGACCGTTAAGCACCGTGGCATCGGCGTTGGTGCTGAAGCCAAAGAAGCTGCGCAGCGACCAGGCGCCCAGTGCCAGCAGCAGCATCAGGAACAGGCTTATGTAGAGGACGCGTAATGAACGGGTCATGGTCGGCTCCCTCAGAATTGGAAGTAAAGGAACGGCGAGAAACTCTGCGCCGACAGTTTGAGAATCGACGCCACGAACAGCAGCAGCACCGCAGCGCGCATGGCGTAGCGTGGCCAGTCAGCGGTCCAGTAGGCCGGTTGCACGGCAGCGTCGCGGCCCACGCTGAAACCGGGCTCGTGGATGCTGCCAGGATTGTCGCCGGGTACGGCCTTGATCAGGCTCGGGTCGGCTGGCTTGGCCTTGTCGGCCGGGCGGTTGGTGTAGAAGTCGCGCAGGCCGAAGAACGCCAGCGTTGTGTAGGCCACCACCAGGGTTGCCACTTGCAGGCCGGTAAGGTTGGCGCGGTTGAGTTCCGACAACGACCATTCGCTGAAGCTGAACATCGCACCGTACATGCGCCCGGCAACGTGCAGGTTTTCGGCGCGGAAGATCACCCAGCCCATTACCACCAGCAGGAAGGTGAAGGCCCAGCGCAGCACATTGAAACTGCGCGGCGCGGTGTTCAGGCCGATGGCTTTTTCAATTGCCAGCCACATGCCGTGCCAGGCGCCCCACACGATGTAGGTGATGTTGGCGCCGTGCCACAGGCCACCGAGCAGCATGGTCAGGAACAGGTTGCGGTAAGTGGTCAGGGTGCCTTTGCGGTTGCCGCCCAGGGTGATGTACAGGTAGTCACGCAGCCAGGTGGACAAGCTGATGTGCCAGCGCCGCCAGAACTCGGTGATCGACTGGCTGATGTAGGGCTGCTTGAAGTTTTCCATGAATCGGAAGCCCATCATCAAGCCCAAGCCAATGGCCATGTCGCTGTAGCCGGAGAAGTCGAAGTACAACTGCGCGGTGTAGGCCAGCGCGCCGAGCCAGGCATCGCCTGTAGTGGGGTTTTGCAGGGCGAAGCAATGGTCGGCCACCACCGCCAGGGTGTCGGCAATAAAGACCTTCTTGATGAAACCCTGCATGAACCGCGTGCAGCCCTCGGAGAATTTATCCAGGGTGTGGGTGCGGTTGTTGAACTGGTCGGCCAGGTCACGAAAGCGCAGCACGGGACCGGCGATCAGGTGCGGGAAGATCGCCACGAACGCCGCAAAGTCGATGAGGTTGCGAGTCGCCGGAGTGTCGCCACGGTACACGTCGATGATGTAGCTGATGGACTCGAAGATGTAGAACGAGATCCCGATCGGCAACAGCACGTGGGTGAGGATGAACGGCTCCAGTCCCGCGGACTTCATCATCACATTGATGCTGTCGACGCCGAAGTTGGCGTACTTGAAGTAGCCGAGGATGCACAGGTCGACCGCCACGCCGAGCAACAGCCAGCGCTGCGCCGGCTTGGTGCGCACACCGGCGGCACCGACCTTGAGGCCGATCCAGTAGTTCCACAGCGTGACGGCCGCGAACAGCGCCAGGAAGTCCACTCGCCACCAGGCGTAGAACACGTAGCTGGCAATCAGCAGCAGCAGGTTGCGATAGCGTTGCCCGCTTAAGTAGTACAAGCCGAGAAAGATCGGCAAGAACAGAAACAGGAACACATTGGACGAGAAAACCATCCCGATCTCTCCATGTTTAACCAACAGTCAAGGGCCGGAGCCCCCCCAAACCCCCCCACGATTTCGGGGGAGGTTGTGATCGTTCCCACGCTCTACGTGGGAATGCCTCTTGTGACGCTGTGCGTCACGCTTTGGGACGCAGAGCGTCCCGTGCTGCATTCCCACGCAGAGCGTGGGAACGATCAGCGACTAGCTGCCTTTGTTGCCTTTTTCATGCGCCGGGTCGTAGACCTTGGTCAGGTCGCCGCCCAGGCGGAAGGTCTTGAACGGTTGCATGCCATGCTTGCGTTCGATCACGTCCGGGGCGCAGGTGTAGAGGGTGCAGAAGGGCTCAAGCCAGGCAAATTTCATGTCTTCCTTGAGGTCCTTCATGTCCTGCTCTTTGCCGTTCTTCTGCTCGAAGATGTCCGGGTCTTTCACGCCGGCCAGCACCTTGTCGCCCAGGCGTTTGAGCGCGCTGTTGTTTTCCTGGCGCAGGTCCACGCCGTTGACCAGGGCAAAGCTGGCGATCATCGACAGCGGCGGCAGGGCGTAGTTGTGGTACGACAGGGCGCGTTGCTGGCGCTTCAATTCGTTCGGCAGGAAGCCCTGGTCATCGACCTGGTTCACGCCGACCTTGTATTCCTTCACCGCCCAATCAAACAGGTCGCGGCGGTTGGTAGCGATGGACGTTGCCATCACCGACCAGGCTGCCCAGTAAGAGTGGTTGTTGGTTTTTTCCAGGGGCAGGTTGTCCCAGTCGCTCACCACCTGGTCGGCCAGCTTGTTGAACCAGGCTTCGATTTGCTGGGCTTCCTGCGGGTGCTTGGCCAGCGGCTGCGACTCGGAGAACTTCAAGCGCACATAGGCCGAGGCCATGCTGCCCAATGCCCATTTGCGCATGGACTTGCCGGTGTGGTTGAAGTCCTTGGACATCAACGCATCGGCCTTGGCCCATGACACCAGCCAGTTCAGGGTGCATTCGAGCTGCTGTGGACGGCCGTCGCGCATGAACTGCATCACGCGCTTGCTGGTGTCTTTTTCCAGCTTGGTGATGTCGGCGGTGCTGTCGCGAAAGGCTTTTTCCGACTGCACATTCAGCGTCGAACGGGCCTTGTCGGAGCCTTCGTACTTGCTGCGAAACTGCAATGGCCCGGTGTAGGGCGTTGGCATGCTGTCGCAATCATTCTTGAAGTCGCCGGTCTTGAACGCTTCGATCGGTGCGAAATAGCCCTGGGGCGGGCGCAACGGCGCGGCCGCATTCACGGAGCCGGCAAACACGGCCAGGCCCAGCAGGGTAGGGAGCAATAACTTTTGCATAAGTAACCTCACTTCCCGAGTTGGGCGGTCTGCTGACCACCGCTTGGGAATACGTTGCGTGTGCAAATTTTCGCTTCAACCTTCTGCGCCGCAGTGCCCGCTTCGGGGCCCTGCACTTCCACGGCCAGCAAGTTCTGCGAGGCCCAGTCTTCATCGGTGCGCAGTTCAAAGGCGAAACGCCCGTCTGTATCGGATGTTTCGGGTTTCTCGATCTTGATGTCCTCGTGGCGCCCGTTCATGTACCAGAGGGTGGCTTGCAAGGTTTTCACCGACGGATCGGCGAAGCGGATATCGACCTGATGGTTGGCGTTGCGCAGGTCTTTGTTCGCGCTGTTGACCATCAGTTCGTTTTTGCCCGGTTTGAGCGTGGTGCTGGCCGACATCTGCGCGGTCTTGCCTTCGCAGCCGTTGTCCAGCAGCGCCATCATCTGGCGGTAGATGGTTTCCTGGTCGAGGCGGTACAGCGGCGAGAATTCCCAGATCAGGATCTTCGGTGGGCTCTTCTGGAATTCATCGCTGCCCAGGTACTGCAGCATCGAGCCTTCCAGGCCACCGCCGGGAAAGGCGACGTTGAGGATGTCAGCGCCGATTTCTTCTTCCAGGAAGCCGGCGAAGTTGTAGTTCTTGCCGCTGTGGCTGGTGCCCACCAGGGTGATCTGCGGGTTGCCCGAATCGCCGAACAGGTCGCCGTCACCGGCTTCGCCCTTGGGCTCGGTGGTGAACTGGTCCATGTACTGGATCGCGTAGCTGGTGCCGCACAGTTGCCCGGCCATGTTATGCAGGGTGCCGGTCTTGCCCATGCGGCCCGAGCGCTTGGTCTCGAATTCACGCTTGGGAATCTCGGCGTACTCCGGCATTTGCTTGACCTTGGCCGCGACGATTTTTGCGGTGCGCTGGGCGCCGTACGGGGTCCAGTGCTGGTCGCCACGGAAGTAGAAGTCGTGGGCTGGCAACTCATCCGGCAGTTGCTCGTTGGTCAGCGGCGACAGGTCTGGCACCACGTAACCCATCTTGGCGAAGCGGCCGAGCATGGTCTTGTAGTTGCCCAGGGCTTTGTCGAAGTCGAACGAAGCTTTCTCCGCCGGGTTGAGCTTGTTGCGGTTCACCAGGCCACGGGTTGGCTGGTAGACCACCACCAGTTCCACGCCCTTGCTCTTGAACGCATCGTGCAACTGCTGCATGCGCTTGTAGCCGGCCGGGGTGGTGTCGAATTCGGTGCGCAGGTCTTCCTGGGTACGGAACAGCCAGTCGCCCTGAGCTTGCACCAGGGTGGTGAAGTTCTGCTGGTAGCGCGTGGTGTAGTTCTTCGCGTCATGGGCGGCCGGGCACAGGCTGCAGCACGGTTCGGCGGTGAAGGTCGGGGCTTTGACTTCTTCGGCGCGTACGCCCTGGCTGGCCGCCAGCAGGCCGAGGGTCAGACCCGAGAGGCTCAGCAATTTGATCATGTGTGGGTGCATAAGGGTCATCCTCAGTCCTGCAATTCGGTCTGGCGTTCGACGGGGTCGATCAGCACGGCTTTCTGCTGGCGCACCAGCAGGTCGAGAATTTCTTCCTGGCGGTCACCCAGGATGCCGGAGAAGCTGATGCCGCTGGATTTGGTCGGCGCCAGCATCGACACGCGATACAACTCGATACTCAACGGCGAGTCGATGGACAGCGGCCCGCTGCCGTTACCCGCCAGTTCACCGCCGACCACGATCAGCGACACCTTGGCATCGAACGGGTCGAGGGCGATGTCGCGGTCGGTGTCGGTCAAATCCTTGATGTGGCCGTACACGCCGGTCAGCCCGTTGGCCATCGAGGTGTTTTCGTAGAGCTTGATGTTCACGCTGTTACGCACGCGGATCCCGTGGCGACGGTTGCTGATCACCTTGTTGCCCCACAGCAGGTTGTCACCGCTCTCATAGAGGGTGATGCCGTCGGTGTGGTTGCGGTAGATCTCGTTGTCGGCGATCAGGTTATTCACGCTGTTACGGTCGATCACCAGGCCCGAAAGCTTGTTGTCGTAGCTGCGGTTGTTGAAGATGAAGCTGTCGTTCACTTCCCGGGAAATGATGATGCCGTGTTTCTTTTTGGTGCCGTACACGGTGTTGTCCGCGATGATCAGGCCGTGGGAACGGTCATGGGGGTCGATGCCGTAGACGATGTTGTCTTTGTAGGTATTGCCCTTGATCACAAAGCCTGTGGTCTCGTAGCAGTAGAAGCCGTACCACATGTCCGAGAACTCGGAGTCAATGATCCAGCCGGTCGGCTCGGGGCGCTTGAGCACCTTGGCCATGTTCGGCGTGTACTGGGAAATACTCACCCCGTACGACTTACTGTTGGCGTAGCCGAAGCTGGCCATCTTGGTCTTGGAGATATAGGTCTCGGTGCCGCCCCAGGCCAGCAGGAACGGGCGGAATTCCTTGGCCGACTTGAACAGCGCCGGGCCGTTGGTTTTTTCATCCCAGCCGGTGACCTTGGTGTCACGCACGAACAGCTGGCCGTCATTGATCAAAAATGAGCCGGCTTGCTGGGACAGGCGCAGTTCCTGGGTGTTTTTGTCGATATCGAGGATGCCTTTACGGCCCACCACGATCGGCAACTTGGCCAGGAACACGCCCGGCGACGTTTCGCTGAAGTACTGCTTGGGCACCTTGCCCAGCAGGTCCTTGAGGTTCATGTAGCCGTCGTCGACAAAGATCGCCTGGGGAATGCCGTGTTGGCGCACTACCCATTCGGCCATCTTGTTATCGCCGCCGATAAAGTCCTTGAGTGCGTCTTCCTGCATCATGCGGCGGATGCTGATTTTGCCGGCTTTGGCCTTGACGATTTTCTTTTCCATCGCCTGCGCGGTGTAGCCCGACAGGTCGGGCAGCGCCGGCTTGGCCATTTCCAGCGGCGCGGTGGGCGGGCTGGAGATGGTGTAGGTTTTGGCCTGTTGCAGTTCCTTGGCGATGATCGGCGCCTTGGCCGCCGTATCGGCAAACGCTGTGGCGCTGGCCATCAGCATCGCCGCGACGAGTAGGCTTTGAGCATTCATGGCGCAGGCTCCCATCAGAATTTCCAGACCACGTCGACAAACGCGCGGTGCATGTAGGAGTCGACCTGGCTGCCATAGGCATCGCCGGGCTTGAACACACCGGCACGCAAACGCACCAGGGCTGAAGGCTCGTCGATCGACTGGCTCAGCGCGGCTGGCAGCAAGCCTTTCTTGAAGTACTTGGTGACCACCAGGTCCATTTCTTGGCCGAGGTCTTTCTTGCCGTCTTCAAGGGGCAGGGAGGTGCTGGAGAGGATCGCGCCGGTGACGTCATCGGTGTTGTTCTGCACCGCGTCGATGCCGTTGCTGCCCACCGGCTTGTTGCCGTCCACGCGCCAGAACTTGTGGTACACCAGGCTGGCGTCGTAGTCCTCGCGCAGTTGCCAGGAACCGAACAGGCTCATGGACTGCATGTTGTTCATCTCGCCGCGAAACGCTTCACCGAAGCGATGCACGCGGGACTGGGTGCCGGTCCAGTTCGAACGGTTGCTTTGCAGGCCGTTCTGTTCGTACTCGGCACTGGCGCGCGAGTACGCGGCACCCACTTGCCACTGCGGATCCAGGCGCAGGCGCACGCCGATATCGGTGGCCCAGCCGCTCAGGTCATCGCTGCGCTTGGCGCTGGTGGGGCGTGTGCCGTCGGCGTTCAAGGCGTTGACCTTGTCGCGGTCGCCGCGCATGCCGGTGATGCTTGCCCAGTAGTTGACGGTGTTGGTGTTGCGCCAGTTGTAGGCGTCGCTGTTGGCTTCGATGCCCAGCCAGGTCAGGTCGCCGTTTTCGCGCTTGTCCAACGGGTCGTTGGCGACACCCGGTTCGGCGTAGTCGAGCTTGCCGTCGTCATGGGTGTGGTGGCCGCGCACGCCGATCCACTGGCCCGGCGTCCACTGGTAGGCAGCGTCGGCGTAGAAGTGCTGGCGGTCCTTGTCGACCGGCGACAGTTCCTTGAGGTCGGTGCGGTATTCGCTGAAACGTTCGGCAGCGCCGACATTGGCCTTGAGCAAGGTGGTGTCGAAGGTCCAGTTCAACGCTTCGATGTTGGTGTCGCGCCATTGGCCGTCGTCATTGCGCAGGCGCTGGCGGCCGAACTTGAGGATCTCGCCGGGGTAGGGCGTGAAGCCGCTGTAGCCGACCCAGAACTCACGCAGGGCCAGGTAGTTTTTCTTGGCCTTGCGGTCGTCGTTGCTCGACTGCTGCTCGGTGGTGTCATCGGCCGACTGTTGCAGGGTGTCGGTCTCGATGATATCGCTGGAAACCACTGCCTGGCCCATGGCGTAGGCACTCCATGCGCCGCTTTCGCCGTAGATCCAGGGGCGCAGGTCGAGGCCGATGCCGTTGACGTCACCGCCTTTCTGGGTGCCGAGGTCGCGGTCATCTTCAGACTGCGCGGTGGCTTTGACTTCCAGGCCGAAGTTCTTGGCTTCGGTGAGCGCGGCCAGGGTCGGGCACGACCACAGCAGGGCGAAGGTCAGGCCGATACCGGCCTTGACGAATGGGTTGAGCTTCATAGGGATTCCTCGCCGTCTTCTTCTTGCAGGGCGTGCAGTTGCAGCGTGCTTTGGGCCAGGGTGCCGCGGGCGGCCAGTTCCTGTTGCACCAGGCGTTGGCCTTCGGCGCGTTGCTCAGGCGTCAGCGGCGCTTCGAGCTGGGTGGCCAGGTCATTGGCCTCTGGCGTGTCCTGGGCCTTGGCCAGTTGGCTGAAGACATAGGCGTTCAACGGGTCGGGCTTGGTGCCCTTGCCTTGGGAAAACAGTTGGGCAATGGCGAAGTCGGCGCTGTTCTGGCCGTTGCGCGCTGCGGTCAGCAGGTGGTCGAGGGCTTTTTGCGGGTAGACCTTGCCCAGGTAGCCACGGCGGTAAATCTGGCCGAGGTAGTAATCGGCGGCCACTTCACGGCCCACGGCTTTCTCGAAATGCGCCTCGGCAGCCTTGGCATCGGCCGGCACCCACTTGCCTTCGTAGTAGAGCTTGCCCAGCAGCAATTCGGCGCGTGGCTGGTCGGCGGCACGGCCGTTGTCGAGGTACTTCATCATCTGGTCGACATCGCCCAGTTCGGGGAAGTCGTAGAGCAGTTGCGCCAGGCTGACCCAGGACGCCGGGTAGCCAGGGGCGATTTTTTCCAGCAATGCCTGGGCAGTTTTTTCGTCCGGGGTACCGAGGGTGGCATCGCCGAGTACGCGGGCCACGCTGTCGACGCGCTGCGCAGTCACGGTGCCACGGCTTACGCCTGCTTCCATTTGCTTGAGCAGTTCGGCCTGTTGTTCCGGCTGCTGTTTTTTCTGATAGACCGTGGCCAGTTCGACGTAGCAGATATCGGTGGTGTTCAGCGCGGCTTTGCAGATGCGCTCCACATCATCCAGGTGCTGATCGTAGGTATCCTGGGTGCGATACAGCAGCACCTGGGCCAGGCCGGCCTCCGGGTAACCCGCCGCCTGCCATTGGCTGATCTGCTGTTGGGCATTCACGTTGGGAAAGCTGTGGGGGTATTGCAGGTACAGCATTGCCAGCGGGATCAAGGTATTGCCTTCACCATTGGCAAAGGCTTTTTTCAGTAGGCTTTCGGCTTCATGGTGTTCGGCCTCAGTGGCGCCGGGCTTGGCCGCCAACAGGCGACCCAGGCGTGCCTGGGCACGCGGCGACGTATCTGCCGCCGCACGGTAGGTGGCTTCGGCCTGTTTGATTTGCGCCGGGTCACGGGTGCCGACCTGGATATCGGCCAGGCCCACCTGGGCCTCGCTGTAGCCCAGGTCTGCCAGTTGCTGGTAATTCTGCTGCGCGGTGACGGTGTCGCCGCGCTTGAGGGCTTCGTTGGCCAGGCGCTGGTCGGGCAGGCCGGCGCAACCGGCCAGGCTGATTGCTAGGGCGATCAACGCTACCGAACCAATGTGGGCACTGCCTTTGTGGCGAGGGAGCTTGCTCCCGCTGGGNGAGCGGGAGCAAGCTCCCTCGCCACAGCAAGCCCGCTCCCACAGGGATTGTGGTGTTTTTGAGAGAGTCATCACAGGCATGTCCTCGCTTACAGACCGTGAGCCATGGCTTTGTCGATCAGCCAGTTCAGCGATGGGCCACGGTCGCTGGTGACTTCCACCGGGCGGCCGGCGTAGGTGCTGTCCAGCGGTGCATCAGGCTTGATCTGCACGCGGATGTCGGAGGACAGGTCGGCGCTGTTCAGGCTGGTGCTGCTGACGATGGTGCCGGTGCGAACCTGTTCTTCATCGGCGACCTGAAAGCTCACCGGCGTACCTGGGCGTACATCGCCAAACTGGCGGTAGGTGAAGCGGGCTTCAACATTAGCCTGGCTGCCACGTGGCACCAGTTGGAAGATCACATCGCCCTTGCTGGCGTACTGGCCGTCGGCGACCAGTTGCTGGGCCACCACGCAATCGCACGGCGAAGTCAGGGTGCCGGTCATTTGCTTGCCAAACAGTTCTTCGACCTTGGCCGGTTGCAACTGGTCTTCGTCCAGGTGGCCCTTGAGCACGTCGAGCATGCTGGTGCTGAACGTCGCCAGTGGCGCGCCCTTGGCCGCAACCGAATCACCTTTGAGCAGGCTCTGCACGGTGCCGTCACGGGGCATGGTCACGTTCATGCCCGGTACGCTGACGAGGCCGGCCTGGGCGTGGCTGACGAAGTACATGCCGTAGAGCGACTTGACCACAAAACCGAAGGCCGCCAGGCCGACCAAAAAGATCGCCAGGCTGAAGGTCACGGCGCGCAGGCGACCGAACGCAGTCATGCCGCTGCCGCCGTCCTTGACCTTGCGTGCCTTGGTGAAGTTGTCGCGTTGCAGGGTCGCGAGTACGTCGCCCATGGTCACGATGTCACCGGACAGGTGCGAGGTGATCAGGTGGCGCAGGGTGGAAATATCCTGGGCATCGAGGTTCTGGAACTGGCAACCGGTGCGGCCGGTCTGGCGGTCGTAGGAGCGAATCTGCAGCTCCACGTCCATGGCCAGGCCGAGGTTATCGATCACGAACTGCAGGCGGCCCTTGTGCACTTGGCCGATGGTGAGCGGCTGGGTGGCGGTGAAAGCCAGGCCGCCGGCGGACAGGTCGATAACCTTTGCTTCGGTCGGCGTGCGGTCGCTGTTGAAGAAGCGCAGCTTGGCCGGGATTTTCACCCGGGCGTGTTGGCGCTGGGCTTCGGATTCGTGGACAACGTTGGCGTTTACTTGGCTATTCATCGGGTGTAATTCCTAGGTTAATTCAGGCTTGGCAGGGTCAGACCATCATCAGCAACACGGCAACGAAGATGCTGCCGGCGGAGAAGGTCATGGTCCGAGACGACCAGGTGTTGAACCAACGTTGAAAGCTGGCCAAATCGCGGGTCAGTTTGGTGTCCTGGCGGGTCCAGGACTGTTGATCAAGGCGGAAGAACACGTAGATCTTCACCAACGCGCCCATGATCTGGTTGTAATAGAGAATCAGCGGGTAGGCCGGGCCGATCTTGTGGCCGGAGCACGACAACAGCAGGGTGAGGATCAGGCGGGTAATGCCGATCCATAGCAGGTAGGCGAGGATGAACGCGCCGCCGTACTTGAAGGTGGCGATCATGGCCACGGTCAGGCCGAGCAGGGAGGTCCACATCGATACGCGCTGGTCGAACAGCACCACGCTGGTGAACAGGCCGAGGCGACGCACGCCCAGGCCCAAGGCACGGGAGTTCTGGCGCAGGTTGTTGCCGTACCAGCGGAACATCAGCTTGCGGCTGGCCTTGATAAAGCTCTTTTCCGGCGGGTGTTCCACGGTGTTGATGGCGGCGTCCGGCACGTAGAAAGTGTCGTAGCCCAGGCGCATCAGGCTGAACCAGCTGGACTTGTCATCCCCGGTGAGGAACTTGAAACGGCCCAGGCGCCAGTGTTGCAGCGAGTCGCTTTCCACGTCGGCGATAAAGCCCGGGTCAGTCACTACGCTGGCGCGGAATACCGACATGCGCCCGGTCATGGTCAGCACGCGCTTGGACAGGGCCATGGAGCACATGTTGATGTGGCGTTGGGCGAAGCGCAGTTTGTGCCATTCGCTCATGATGTAGCCGCCGCGCACTTCGCAGAATTCGTTGGTGGTCAGGCCGCCGACATTGCCGAACAGCTGGAACCACGGCACGGTCTTGCGCACTACGCCTTCGGCCAGCACGGTGTCGCCATCGATCACGGCAACCACGGCGCGGTCGTCCGGCAGGTGACGCGAGATGGCGCGAAAACCGAAGGCCAGGCCGTCACGCTTGCCGGTACCGGCGATACGCACGAAGTCGAGCTTGACGTGAGCCGGCGGGTTCATCTTTTCCCAGAGGCTTTTCACCAGCAGCTCATCGGACATTTCCACCAGCGAGCACACCACGGTGGTGGGGAAGCCGCAGTCGATGGCTTCGCGAATCACCGAGCTGTAGACCTGGGCGGTGGTCAGCGCATCGATACGAAAACTGGTGACCATCAGGAACACATGGGACGGGTCGGCGGCCTTGCCCAGCTTGCGCACTTTGCGGCGCAGGTGCGGGTACACCACGTACAGGAACAGCATGCCGCGAAAGAAATGCGTCGCACCCATCGAGTAGCGCCAGATACCCACGGCACCAATCAGGAAAATAAAATTCTTCGATTGCGAATCGAAGGTGCTGGCTGGCAGAGCCAGAGCTAGAAGCGCTAAAAGCCCCAGAAATAGTAGCCAGCCAGTCGCTTGGTTTAACCGTTGCATATTCGCGTCCGTCACAGAGAAGTCGGGCGGCAAGCCACAAGCTACAAGCCGAAAACCAGCGCTTCTAACTTGCAGCTTGCCGCTTGAAACTAGCCGCTGCTCCTTACCAACAAATACCTTCGGTACGGCCGCTCACGCTGGTGGCCTTGGACATGAAGCCCACCAGGTCGACCACTTGCTTGCCGTGCGGGGCTTCGTGCGCAAGGGCGCGGAACTTCTCGTCACGGTTACCGAGGATGATCACGTCGGAGTTGTTGATCACTTCGTCGAAGTCCGAGTTGAGCAGGGACGACACGTGCGGGATCTTGCCTTCGATGTAGTCCTTGTTCGCGCCGTGCATACGGGCGTACTCGACGTTGCTGTCATAGATGCTCAGGTCGTAGCCCTTGCCGATCAGCATTTCCGCCAGTTCTACCAATGGGCTTTCACGCAGGTCATCGGTACCGGCCTTGAAGCTCAGGCCCAGCAGGGCGACTTTGCGCTTGTCGTGGCTGGAGACGATGTCGAAGGCGTTCTGCACCTGGGATTCGTTGCTGCGCATCAGCGAGTTGAGCAACGGTGCTTCCACGTCCAGGGAGCCGGCGCGGTAGGTCAGGGCACGCACGTCTTTTGGCAGGCACGAACCGCCGAAAGCGAAGCCTGGGCGCATGTAGTACTGGGACAGGTTGAGGGTCTTGTCCTGGCAGACCACTTCCATCACTTCACGACCGTCAACGCCGACGGCCTTGGCGATGTTGCCGATCTCGTTGGCGAAGGTGACTTTGGTGGCGTGCCATACGTTGCAGGTGTACTTGATCATCTCGGCAACGGCGATGTCCTTGCGGATGATCGGCGCGTCGAGTTCTTCGTACAGCGACTGCAGGACGTCGCCGGAGGCTTTGTCGAACTCGCCGATAACGGTCATCGGTGGCAGGTCGTAGTCGGCGATGGCGGTGGATTCACGCAGGAATTCCGGGTTGACCGCGACGCCGAAATCAACACCGGCTTTCTTGCCGGAGCAGTCTTCGAGGATCGGGATTACCACGTTGGCCACGGTGCCCGGCAGTACGGTGCTGCGCACCACGACGGTGTGGCGGGTGGTCTTGTCACGCAGTACAAAACCGATCTCGCGGCATACCGACTCGATGTAGTTCAGTTCCAGGTCGCCGTTCTTCTTGCTCGGCGTACCGACGCAGATCATCGACAGGTCGGTGTCGCGGATGGCTTCGGCGAAGTTGGTGGTACCGCGCAGTCGACCGGTTGCGATGCCTTGGCTCAACAGTTCGCCCAGACCCGGTTCAACGATGGGGGATTTACCCGCATTGATCAGGTCGATCTTGTCCTTGGAGATGTCTACGCCGACCACTTCATGGCCACGGGCAGACAGGCAACCGGCACACACGGCGCCAACGTAACCCAAACCAAATATGCTGATGCGCATCGCAATTACCTCTATGTTTAAATCATGCCATTAGATGGCCGGAGTTCATGTTTGCAAGCGTCACTGATGCCGCGAAAGTTAGGCGAATAGACGCCGACTTACCGCGTGCAGGCATGTTAAATAGCGAGTGACTAACTATTGCACTCAAGTTGTGCGCAACGTGGCCTTGTTATTGGGGCTTGCCCTGAAATGCAGCCGGTTTTCCATGGCGGAAGGGGCCGGCGCCAGTGCCGCAGGGCTTTGATACAGGCAAGAAGCCTTTTTATATCAACGCCTTGGGTGTTAACACTGGCTCATTTAGGTCAGCGCTGCCTTGGCCTTTAGGGGTTGGCAATGAGTCCTTATCGCCGCCCTCAACTCAATCAGTTGATGATATGACCCTCGAGCCAAAGTGCTTTATGACAACTTGGCTACTTCCATTGGTCGGTATGTAAGTCATCTCTTACGTAAACAGAGAATTTCGTTACCGGTGGTATGAGCGGTGCTTCAAGACGAAGTTCCGGGCCGCTCATCCCCTTTCCGGAAATTTTTTGAAATATTAGAAAAGATGGCACTAGTACTATATTGATAGCACTTGCTATTTAGGCCAGTAGTTATGGGGAGTTGGTGCGAGAGGATAGTTTTGTGCCACTACCGTTAAAAAAAAGTGGTGCCACTACGAAAAAAACCGACGAGTGTCGAGTGAAGAAATTGTTAGAGATGTGTCTTGATATTTTTTGACGTCAAATAAATGACGATTGGTGGGGTGAAATGCAGGCAAAAAATGTGGGAGCTGGCTTGCCNAGCGACATGTGAGTCGGCTGACCCTCCGCTATCGCAGGCAAGCCAGCTCCCACAGTTGATGTTGGTGGCTGTACAGGCCTTATTCCGGTGCGTGATCGCGCAAAAACACCAGGTTATCCGGCTTGGACTGCTCCGCATTGAAGCGATAGCCCTGTACATCGAACTGCTTGAGCTGGGCCGGATCGTTGATGCGTTCTTCAATCACAAACCGGCTCATCATGCCCCGAGCTTTTTTCGCGTAGAAGCTGATGATCTTGTACTGGCCGTTCTTCAGGTCCTTGAACTCGGTATTGATGATCCGCGCGTTCAAGGCCGTGCGCTTGACCGCCGAAAAATACTCATTGGACGCCAGGTTGAGCAGCACATCGTCGCCTTGCTCGGCCAGGGCTTCATTCAACCATTCGCTGATGCGTGTGCCCCAGAACGCGTAAAGGTCCTTGCCGCGGGCGTTGGCCAGCTTGGTGCCCATCTCCAGGCGATACGGCATCATCAGGTCCAGCGGGCGCAGCAGGCCGTAGAGGCCCGAGAGCATACGCAGATGGTCCTGGGCATAGCTGAAATCGGCCTCGCTGAAAGTCTCGGCATTCAGGCCGGTATACACATCGCCCTTGAACGCCAGCAGCGCCTGCTTGGCGTTGGCCGGAGTGAAGGCCGGCGTCCAACTGCCGAAACGCGCGGCGTTGAGGCCACCGATCTTGTCGGAGACGTGCATCAACTCACTGATTTGCGCCGGGCTCAGTTCGCGCAGTTGCTTGATCAGTTCCTGGGAGTGGTCCAGGTACTGCGGCTGGGTGAAGCGCGCAGTGACCGGCTTGGACTCGAAGTCGAGGGTTTTGGCGGGGGAAATCACCATCAGCATGAAGTTGGCTCCTGGAATCGTGGGGGGATTCTAGGGGGTTGGAGCGTTCGACTCCACCTATCAAGCCGATAGGCCCCGGTTTTTGTAGGAGCGAGCTTGCTCGCGAAAGTCGTCAACGAGAATGCTGGCAGACTGAATAGACGCGGTGCCCGGACGTTTTTCGCGAGCGAGCTCGCTCCTACACAAAAAGGGCGGACCAGTCCGCTATGATGGGCGGTAACTCTGTAGAGGGAGACCTCGTGTGCGATTAGCGCTTTTATTGTCCGCTTGCCTGCTGTGCCTGAATGCCCAGGCCGCGCCGGTGGATGTCGCCAGCCTGGACCGTAGTACCTGGCCGGAAAAACTCGCCAGCCCGGCGCTGTTCGATGTGGCTTCGCGTGCGGAGATCCTGATGTTCGCCCACGGCCTGCTCGCCAGCGAAGCCCTGGACGACGCGGCGCTCAAGCAACGCCTGGGGCTGAAGATCATCAACCTGGCCGCCATCGGCGACCTGCGTCGCCAGCTCTGGAAACGGCTGTTGGAGAACTACACATTCGCCCAGCAGAGCTGCGAAGAAGACGCCTCGTTCTGCTACTTGGTGGAAAACATGGACGACCTGCGTGAGCAGGCCGGCAAGTTCGAGGTCAGTGACAACTCTTTCTATATAGGCTGGGCCGCCCCCAGCCGGCACTTTCACGAACGCTATCTGGACGAGTTGTTGCGCAAGGCCGCGCTGTTTCCGCAGATCAGCAGTGAAGTGGCGCGCTTTGGCGATCATGAGCGCAACGGTGATGAACTCAATGACCGGATGTTTTTACTGACCTTCGACGGTGGCCCTGCACCTGTCAGCGGCAATACCGACTGGCTCACCGATTACCTGCGCAAGCAAAAGATGAACGCGACGTTCTTTGTCCTTGGCAGCAGCTTGCAAACCCGTGTGGAGCGCAGTTCCGCCGCCGATGTGCAGGCGCTGTACCAAGGGCAGTGCGTGGGGCTTCAGGGCTGGCAGTACCGCTCCCACAGCCATTGGGTCGACTGGCAAAGCTCCATCACCCGCAGTGCCGGGCTGGTACAGAACCTGATGCCGGAAAACTATGTGCCCTTGTTCCGCCCGCCGTATGGGCAGCGCCGCGCGGACAGCCAGGGCTTCTTCCAGCAACAGGGCCTGCAAGTGGCGTTATGGGACATCGACTCCCAGGACGAGCCGGGCAAGCTCAAGGCCGATGAGTCGGCGCAACGGGTGCTGACATTGATGCTGCTGTGGCGCAAAGGCGTGATCGTGTTTCACGACACCCAGGACAAGGCGCGGGTGGCATTGCCGATGGTGTTGCAGGCTACGGCGCAGAGTGGCTTGGGTTGGCAGGAGTGTCGCGAGGCATTTCGATGAAGTGCCCGGCTTTGCTGGGGGCGGGGTGTTTTCGGGGCGATTTGCTGCGACATTTCGATGCAGGCGGACTTCCGACTTTAACGGGGTACATGGCACTCGGCTAGTGCTATTCGTCATCCTGAAAAATAAACTTCAAAAAAGCGTCAAAGTGCTTTTTCCTGTCATGGGTTTTGCGGTATTACGAAGTCAGACCGCCGAAACCTGCAACACAGGTGGCGTCTTCCAAGACTCCGCATGTGGGCACTGCACTTGACGTCCCTCAGGTGCACTCGGTGGTCGAATCGAGGCGCAGCACCGCCCAGGTATTGCGTCGAATGGCTCCCACAAAGGTGACCGAGTATGGATGATCATGGACGTAACCCTTCTTCCGACCAGCCAATCCTTTATGTGCTTGATACCAACGTATTGATCCACGATCCAAATGCACTGCTGAACTTCGAAGAACACCACGTCGCCATCCCGATGATCGTGCTTGAGGAGCTCGACAAACTCAAAAGCGGCCACCACAGCGTTGCCGCCGAATGCCGCCAGGCCATCCGCCTGATCGACAAGACCCTGGGTGAAGCTTCGCCCGAGGACGTCGAGGTTGGCGTGCCCATCCAGCGTGGCAAGAGCGGGCCCAAGGGCTTGCTGTCGATCCTGATGAGCAAGCGCAGCGAGCCCAACAGCCTGCTGCCGGAAAACCTGAACGACAACAAAATCATCAACCAATTGATCGACCTGCACGCCCGCGACAAGGACCTGCGCGTGGTGCTGGTGACCAAAGACATCAATATGCGCCTCAAGGCACGAGCGTGTGGGATCGCTGCCGAGGACTACAGCACCGACCAACTGGTCGACGACGTGTCGATGCTCTCGCGTGGTTATCACATGATGACCGGCTCATTCTGGGACCGTGTCAGCAAGGTCGAAACCCGTCAGGACCACGGCCGCACCTGGCACCAGGTACAGCTGATCGACAACCTGCCGGCCGTGCATATCAATGAGTTCATTGTCGATGAACAGGGCTTCGTGGGCTGGATCAAAGAGATCCAGGTCGACAAGCTGCTGATCCTCGACCTGCATCAGGAGCCCCTGTTGCACCAGGAAGCCTGGGGCCTGAAACCGCGTGATATCTACCAAAGCCTGGCGCTCTACGCGCTGCTTGACCCGGACATCCACCTGGTCAACCTGACCGGCGCCGCAGGTTCGGGTAAAACCATCCTCGCCCTGGCCGCCGCCATCGAACAGACCATGGTGACCAAACGCTATCGCCGCATCATCGCCACCCGCAGCGTGCAGGGCCTGGACCAGGAAATCGGTTTCCTGCCCGGTACCGAGGCGGAAAAAATGGAGCCGTGGCTGGGGGCGATTACCGACAACCTCGAAGCCTTGCACATGGATGACGAAAACACCCATGGCAGCGTCGACTACATCCTCAGCAAAGTGCCGTTGCAGTTCAAATCCCTCAACTACATCCGAGGTCGCAGCTTCCAGCAGAGCCTGATTCTGATTGATGAATGCCAGAACCTTACGCCGCACCAGATGAAAACCATCATCACCCGTGCTGGCGCCGGTTCCAAAGTGGTGTGCCTGGGCAACCTGGCGCAGATCGACACCCCTTACCTGTCCGCGACCAGCTCCGGGCTGACTTACCTGACGGAACGCTTCAAGGACTTCCCGAACGGCGTGCACATTGCGCTGCAAGGGGTACCGCGTTCGATTCTGGCTGAATACGCCGAGTCCCATCTTTAACTGCAGCGAACCTGCGACGAAAAGCCCCGGATTTTTCACGAAGTCCGGGGTTTTTGTTTTGTGCGACATTTGCCTGCGTTAACGCGTCCCGGGTGCTTGTGGTCTCTGTAATTATTTTGTTACATTTTTTCTTGCGATAAAAACTATAAGAACACTGCAAGACCCCGTCGGAACACCACCTCCTTGATTCGACGAACGTTTAGAAAACCTGTCCAGGGTTTTCACCGTGACCCTGCCTATTACAAAAGCCCGAAACATCGCTCATTGATGACGCACATATCCAAAGGGAAAGGAAAATGGACGTAGCAGGTAATGGCTTCATTGTGTCGCAACGCAATCGCACCCCCCGTTTCAAGACCACACCCCTCACACCCATAGCACTCGGCCTGGCCTTATGGCTGGGCCACGGTTCCGTGGCCAGGGCAGACGACAACCCCTACACCCCGCAGGTATTGGAATCGGCGTTCAGGACAGCCGTCGCCTCATTCGGTCCTGAGACTGCCGTGTACAAAAACCTCAGGTTTGCCTACGCGGATATTGTCGATCTTGCGGCCAAGGACTTCGCGGCCCAGTCCGGCAAGTTCGATTCGGCCCTCAAGCAAAACTATGAGCTGCAACCCGAGAACCTGACCATTGGCGCCATGCTCGGCGACACCCGTCGGCCACTGGACTACGCTTCGCGCCTGGATTACTACCGCAGCCGGCTGTTCAGCAACAGCGGCCGCTACACCACCAATATTCTGGACTTCTCCAAGGCCATTATCGCCAACCTGCCGGCCGCCAAGCCTTTCACCTACGTCGAGCCGGGCGTGAGCAGCAACCTGAGCGGGCAATTGAACGCAGGCCAGTCCTGGGCTGGCGCAACCCGTGACTGGAGTGCCAACGCGCAAACCTGGAAGACCCCGGAAGCTCAGGTCAATTCCGGCCTGGACCGCACCAACGCGTATTACGCCTATGCCTTGGGCATCACCGGCAAGGGGGTGAATGTCGGCGTACTCGACTCGGGCATCCTCACCGAACACTCCGAGTTCCAGGGCAAAAATGCCCAGGGCCAGGACCGGGTGCAGGCGGTGACCTCCACGGGCGAGTACTACGCCACCCATCCGCGCTACCGCCTTGAAGTACCCAGCGGCGAGTTCAAGCAGGGGGAGCCTTTCAGTATCCCTGGGGAATACGACCCGGAGTTCAACGACGGGCATGGCACGGAAATGTCCGGGGTGCTGGCTGCCAACCGCAACGGCACTGGTATGCACGGCATTGCCTTCGACGCCAATCTTTTTGTCGCCAACACTGGCGGCAGCGACAACGACCGCTACCAAGGCTCCAACGACCTCGACTACAACGCATTCATGGCCAGCTACAACGCCCTGGCGGCGAAGAACGTGGCGATCGTCAACCAGAGTTGGGGGCAGAGCTCGCGCGATGACGTGGAGAACCACTTCGGCAACGTCGGCGACAGCGCCGCGCAAAACCTGCAGGACATGACCGCCGCCTATCGCCCATTCTGGGACAAGGCCCACGCCGGGCACAAAACCTGGATGGACGCCATGGCCGATGCGGCCCGGCAAAACACGTTCATCCAGATCATCTCGGCGGGCAACGACAGCCACGGTGCCAACCCGGACACCAATGCGAACCTGCCGTTTTTCAAGCCGGATATCGAAGGCAGGTTCCTCTCCATCACGGGCTACGACGAGACCAGCGCCCAGGTCTACAACCGTTGCGGTACCTCCAAGTGGTGGTGCGTGATGGGCGTGTCGGGCATTCCGTCTGCCGGCCCCGAGGGCGAAATTATCCCGAATGCCAACGGCACCTCGGCCGCCGCGCCGAGCGTTTCCGGAGCCCTGGCGTTGGTTATGCAGCGCTTCCCCTATATGACGCCCAGCCAGGCGCGGGACGTGTTGCTGACCACCTCCAGCCTGCAGGCGCCGGATGGCCCGGACACGCCGGTTGGCGAGCTGACCGGAGGCCGCACCTACGACAACCTGCAACCGGTGCACGATGCCGCGCCGGGTGTGCCGCAAGTGCCGGGCGTGGTCAGTGGCTGGGGCTTGCCCAACCTGCAAAAAGCCATGCAAGGGCCGGGGCAGTTCCTCGGTGCGGTGGCAGTGGCGTTGCCCAGCGGTACCCGCGATATCTGGGCCAACCCGATTTCCGATGAAGCCATTCGCGCCCGCCGCGTAGAAGACGCTGCCGAGCAGGCGACCTGGGCCGCCACCAAGCAGCAAAAAGGCTGGCTCAATGGCCTGCCCGCCAATGCCTCGGCCGACGATCAGTTTGAATACGACATCGGTCACGCCCGGGAGCAGGCAACACTCACCCGCGGCCAGGACGTGCTCACCGGCAGCACCTACGTCGGTAGCCTGGTCAAGTCCGGGGATGGCGAGTTGGTGCTGGAAGGCCAGAACAGCTATTCGGGCAGCACTTGGGTACGCGGTGGCAAATTGTCGGTGGACGGCGCGTTGACCTCTGCCGTGACGGTAGACGGCAGCGCCGTTGGCATGCGCAATGCCGATAACGGCGTGATGACCACACTGGGCGGCACCCTGGCCGGCAACGGCACGGTGGGTGCCTTGACCGTCAACAACGGCGGGCGAGTGGCCCCGGGGCATTCGATAGGCACGCTGCGCACCGGCGATGTTACGTTCAATCCGGGTTCGGTGTATGCCGTCGAAGTCGGCGCCAATGGTCAGAGCGACCAGCTCCAGAGCAATGGCGCGGCGACCCTCAATGGCGGTGTGGTGAGCGTGTCCCTGGAGAACAGCCCCAATCTGTTGACCGCCACCGAGGCGCGCAGCTTGCTGGGCCAGCAGTTCACTATCCTCAGCGCCAGCCAAGGCATCCAGGGGCAGTTTGCGGCGTTCGCCCCCAACTACCTGTTCATTGGCATTGCGCCCAACTATCAACCGAACCAGTTGACCCTGGCGATAGCCCGCAACCAGACCACCTTCGCCAGTGTCGCGCAAACCCGCAACGAGCGTGCGGTGGCGACGGTGGCCGAGACACTGGGTGCTGGCAGCCCGGTCTACGAAAGCCTGCTGTCATCGGATTCCGCCGCCCAGGCGCGGGAGGGCTTCAAGCAACTTTCAGGGCAATTGCATTCGGACGTGGCCGCAGCGCAAATGGCCGACAGCCGCTACCTGCGTGAAGCGGTCAACGCTCGTTTGCAACAGGCCCAGGCGTTGGATTCCAGCGCGCAGATCCAGGCCAGCGATAACGGCGGCTGGGTACAGTTACTCGGTGGACGCAACAACGTCAGTGGTGACAACAACGCCAGCGGTTACTCCTCGTCCACCAGTGGCGTACTGCTGGGCCTGGACACCGAGGTGAACGACGGCTGGCGCGTGGGCGCAGCCACCGGTTATACCCAAAGCCACCTCAACGGCCAGTCGGCGTCGGCGGACAGCGACAACTATCACCTGTCGGTCTATGGTGGCAAACGCTTCGAGGCGATTGCCCTGCGCCTGGGCGGTGCCAGCACCTGGCACCGCCTGGACACTTCGCGACGGGTGGCCTATGCCAATCAGTCAGACCATGCCAAGGCCGACTACAACGCGCGTACCGACCAAGTGTTTGCCGAGATCGGTTACACCCAATGGACCCTGCTTGAACCCTTCGCCAACCTCACGTACCTGAACTATCAAAGCGACTCGTTCAAGGAAAAAGGCGGTGCCGCAGCCCTGCATGCCAGCAAGCAAGGCCAGGACGCGACGCTCTCCACCCTGGGCGTGCGTGGCCACACTCAGTTGCCGCTCACGTCCACCTCGGCGGTGACCCTGCGCGGTGAGTTGGGTTGGGAGCATCAGTTTGGTGATACCGATCGTGAAGCTTCTCTGAAGTTTGCCGGCAGTGACACGGCCTTCGCCGTCAACAGCGTGCCTGTGGCCAGGGATGGCGCGGTGATCAAGGCCAGTGCGCAAATGGCGTTGACCAAGGACACCCTGGTGTCGTTGAACTACAGCGGCTTGCTCTCCAACCGGGGCAACAACAACGGGATCAATGCCGGGTTTAGCTTCCGGTTCTAACCTTGAATGTAGGAGCGAGCTTGCTCGCGAAAAATGTCAACGATAACGCGTGCACCCTGGGTAAACGCGGCGCCTGAGAGTTTTTCGCGAGCAAGCTCGCTCCTACAGGATGGGATAAACAGCCCTGCGCAAATTTTGACCCACAGGTTTACAATCGCTGCTCCTGATCAGGAGTATCCCTGTGCTGACTCATCTCGATTCCCAAGGTCGCGCCCATATGGTCGACGTCACCGAAAAAGCCGTGACGTTCCGTGAGGCGGTGGCCGAAGCGCGGGTGCGCATGTTGCCCGCCACTCTGCAAATGATTGTTGACGGCGCCCACCCCAAGGGCGACGTGTTTGCCGTGGCCCGCATTGCCGGGATTCAGGCGGCGAAAAAAACCAGCGACTTGATCCCCTTATGCCATCCGTTGATGCTGACCGGCGTCAAGGTGGAGCTGCGCGCCGACGGCGTAGACGCTGTGCATATCCTCGCGCGCTGCAAGCTCTCCGGCCAGACCGGCGTTGAGATGGAAGCCCTGACCGCCGCCAGCGTCGCGGCACTGACGATCTACGACATGTGCAAGGCGGTGGATCGCGGCATGACCATTGAGAGTATTCGCCTGCTGGAAAAACTGGGCGGTAAGAGCGGGCATTTCAAGGCGGATGAACAATGAGTATCAACGTACTGTTTTTTGCGCGCTACGCCGAAGCGGTGGGTTTCGACTCGCTGGAGATGGAAGGTGAGTTTGCCAGTGTTGATGCCGTGCGCCTCGCGCTAGCTGCTGACCCGGAATTCGCCGTGCTCAACGAAGCGAGCCTGATGTGTGCGCGCAACGAGGAGTTGTGCAGCCTGGACGAGCCGGTGCAAGCCGGCGATGAAGTCGCCTTCTTCCCACCCGTGACCGGAGGCTGACCATGGCCATTCGTGTGCAGGTCGAAGCCTTTGATCCCGGTGCCGAAGTCAACGCCATGCACGCGGCCAACGTGGGCGTGGGCGCGGTGGTGAGCTTTGTCGGCTA
This sequence comes from Pseudomonas sp. 22072, assembly GCF_052046095.1. NCBI lineage: Bacteria > Pseudomonadati > Pseudomonadota > Gammaproteobacteria > Pseudomonadales > Pseudomonadaceae > Pseudomonas > Pseudomonas sp. 22072. The sequence continues at coordinate 262,458 of NZ_JBQEQE010000005.1, read as the reverse complement.
TGTACGCGACTTCAATGAGGGGCGCGACGTGTCAGGGATGTTCCTGGAACACTACCCCGGCATGACCGAAAAGGCCCTGGGCAAGATCGCTGTGGAAGCCGAGCAGCGTTGGCCGTTGCTCAAGCTGGAGGTGCTGCACCGTATCGGCGCGCTGGAGCCGGGCGAGCCGATTGTGTTTGTCGGCGCGGCCAGTGCGCATCGGCAGGCAGCGTTTGATGCCTGTGCATTTGTGATGGATTACTTGAAGACGCGGGCGCCGTTCTGGAAGAAGGAAAACACCAGTGAGGGGCCGCGTTGGGTAGAAGGGCGCAGCAGTGACCACGCCGCAGCGGATCGTTGGAAGTAGCCAGCCAGACGCTGAAACCCATGTGGGAGCTGGCTTGCCTGCGATAGCATCACCTCGGCGTGACTGAAAANCGCAGGCAAGCCAGCTCCCACACAAGCCCGCTCCCACATTTTTTACCGCATTTCAGCTCAAGGGCGTTTGCGTTCTACAGCGCGCAACAAATGCGTCGGCGGCGTCTCACAGCTGATCTTGCGCCCCAGCAACGCCTCGATGGACGGCAACTGGTACGAGTCATCTTCGCCCGCAAAGCTGATCGACACACCCGCAGCCCCAGCACGCCCGGTACGGCCGATGCGGTGCACGTAGTCGTCCGGTACTTCCGGCAGGGTGAAGTTGATCACGTGGCTGATGCCGTCGATGTGAATACCGCGACCGGCTACATCGGTAGCCACCAGCACGCGGATCTTGCCTTCACGGAAGCCTTCCAGGGTCTTGATGCGCTTGTGCTGCGGCACATCACCCGACAGTTGCGCAGCGTTGACGCCGTCGCGCACCAGGCGTTCTTCGATGCGGCGCACTTCGTCCTTGCGGTTGGCGAATACCATCACGCGCTCCCAACCGTTGTCGTTGACGAGGTTGTAGAGCAGCTTGTACTTGTCGGCACCGGCGACGGCGTAGATATGCTGCTCGACGTTTTCGCTGGCAACGTTGAGTGCTTCGATCTCGACGATGGATGGGTCGGTGGTCCACTGCTTGGCGAGGTTCATCACGTCTTCGGTGAAAGTCGCGGAGAACAGCAGGGTCTGGCGCTCGGTTTTCGGCGGCGTCTGACGAATGATCTGGCGTACTTGCGGGATAAAGCCCATGTCGAGCATGCGGTCGGCTTCGTCCAGCACCATCACTTCGACCATGTCCAGGTGCACGTCGCCACGCTGATTGAAGTCGAGCAGGCGGCCCGGGGTGGCGACGAGGATGTCGCAATGACGGGCTTCGAGGTGCTTGAGTTGCTTGTCGAAGTCCATGCCGCCCACAAACGTCATGACGTTGAGGCCGGTGTACTTGGTCAGGTCGGCGGCGTCCTTGGCGATCTGCACCACCAGCTCCCGGGTCGGGGCGATGATCAGCGCGCGCGGTTCACCCATGTAGCGTTCCTTGGGCGGCGGCGTTTGCAACAGCTGGGTGATGATCGAGATCAGGAACGCGGCGGTCTTGCCGGTGCCGGTCTGGGCACGGCCGATGGCGTCTTTGCCCGCGAGGGTGAAGCCCAGCACTTGTGCCTGGATGGGCGTGCAGTACGGGAAACCCAGGTCCTGGATGGCGTGCATCAGTTCCGGGGCCAGTTTGAAATCGTGGAAGCGGGTTTTGCCTTCCTGGGGTTCGACGACGAAGTCTTCGAGTTTCCAGGGGGTCACGGGCGGTTTGGGCGCACGTTCGCGACGGGGCTTGGCCACAGGCGCCGGGGCGGGTGCGGCAGGCTTTACCTGTTCAGGCGGCGTCACCGTGGTTTTGTTCGGTGAGGCGGCGGGCGCGTTCCGGCCGGGCTGTTGACCGTCATTGCGGTTGCCGGGCTTGGGGGCAGGAGCACTGGGAACAGGCGCGAGCGGCTCAGCCTCGCTTTTGCCGAACATCTTCTTGAGTGCTTTGAGCACGGTCATCTCATTAATTGATTAAGGAATGTACGCCGGCCAGTGTAATGCAAGAATCGGGCGCGGCGTAGTGCGTCTGTCATACGGCTACATAAACACGGGATTCAGCGCAGGCGTTCAGTCAGCCAGGTGCCTATATCGTGTATCTCTTGGGGTAACACTTCGTGGCCCATTGGGTATTCCTGCCATGTCACGGTGACACCACGGCCCTTCAAATGCTCGTAGGCGCTGCGGCCCATGGCGTTCTGCACCACTTCGTCGTACTGGCCATGCAGGCAGAGCGTGGGGATGCGTTGCTGGCTGGCGGATAATTCCAGGTCATTATCGAAGGTTGGCGCATAGGTGGAGAGGGCGATCACACCGCCCAAGGGCCCCTCCCATTTCTTGAACGCGGTGTGGAAAACCACCGCGCCACCTTGAGAAAAACCGGCGAGGAAAATTCGCGAGGTGTCTATTCCGGTTCTCTGTTGCGCCTCAATCAGGTCTGTGACCATTTTTGCCGACGCTTCCAGTTCTTCCAGGCTGATCGAACGGGCCGGGCTCATGGCCTTGATGTCGTACCAGCTCGGCATCTCGTAGCCACCGTTAATCGTCACCGGACGCGTGGGCGCCTGGGGCAAAACGAAGCGGGTGGTCAGCAGGGTTTCCTGCAGGGCTTCGGCCACCGGCAGGAAGTCGTAGCGATCGGCGCCCAGGCCATGCAACCAGATAACGCAGGCGTCTGCGGGCTTGGCGGGCTGAAGAATCAAGGGTTCGGTCATGTCTGCTCCATAGATGTGCGGGCGCTCCGATGAGGTGCGTCGGAACGGTGCGCGACAGGTTGATCTGTTAAGAGAATGTCGCAAGGTTGAATCTTTTGCCATCGAAGCGCAGTTACAGCCACTCGGCCAAGACTCTGGTACGCGCCTTGCTATGTGTAGCTCGATGTCAGAACTCTCCCAGGGCGGTAACACTATCAGTGACTGCCGCTCGTGGGAAAGCAACTGGAATTACCGCAAAAACCTCATGCTGCTTGGCCCCAAAAAAAACCAACACGGGTCGATATCGCCTCATAAGGGTGCGCTGAGGTTGGAGCTCCGACACAACAAGAGCAATTGGAGGTTTGTAATGAAGGTATTGAAATCCACCCTGGCCATCGTCTCTGCGGCGGCTGTACTGGGTGTCAGTGGTTTTGCCCAGGCGGGCGCCACCCTGGACGCCGTGCAGAAGAAAGGCTTTGTGCAGTGCGGTGTGAGTGACGGCCTGCCGGGTTTCTCGGTGCCGGATGCCAGCGGCAAGATCCTCGGGATCGACGCTGACTATTGCCGCGCTGTGGCGGCTGCCGTATTTGGCGATGCCACCAAGGTCAAGTTCAGCCAGTTGAACGCCAAGGAGCGTTTCACCGCGCTTCAGTCAGGCGAAGTCGACATCTTGTCGCGCAACACCACCATGACCAGCTCCCGCGATGCGGGCATGGGCCTGAAATTCCCGGGCTTCATTACCTACTACGACGGCATCGGCTTTCTGGTGAACAACAAGCTGGGCGTCAAGAGCGCCAAGGAACTGGACGGTGCGACCATCTGCATCCAGGCCGGTACCACCACCGAGCTGAACGTTTCCGACTATTTCCGCGCCAACAACCTCAAATACACCCCGATCACCTTCGACACCTCCGATGAAAGCGCCAAGTCGCTGGAGTCCGGGCGTTGCGACGTGCTGACGTCCGACAAATCCCAGCTGTTCGCCCAGCGCAGCAAGCTGGCTTCGCCGAAAGACTACGTGGTGCTGCCGGAAACCATTTCCAAGGAGCCCCTGGGCCCGGTCGTGCGTAACGGTGATGATGAGTGGCTGGCCATCGTGCGCTGGGTTGGCTACGCCATGCTCAACGCTGAAGAGGCCGGTGTGACCTCCAAGAACGTCGAAGCTGAAGCCAAGGCCACCAAGAACCCGGACGTTGCGCGTCTGCTCGGTGCCGACGGCGAATACGGTAAAGACCTGAAAGTGAAGAAGGACTGGGTGGTACAGATCGTCAAGCAAGTGGGTAACTACGGCGAGATGTTCGAGCGCAACCTGGGCAAGAGCACGCCGCTGGAAATCGACCGTGGCCTGAACGCCCTGTGGAACAACGGCGGCATTCAATACGCACCCCCTGTGCGCTGATCGCTGATGGTTCTGTCACCCGGTAGGCCAACTGCCGGGTGATGTTCTGTTCCATTATTTTCGGGGCACTTCATGCAAAATCAAATCGGCGCACCCAAGCAGAAGCTCAGCTTCAGCGACCCCAAAGTGCGTGCGTGGCTGTTCCAGATCATCACGATCGTGGCGGTGGTCTCGCTGGGCTGGTACCTGTTCCATAACACCCAGACCAACCTGCAACACCGGGGCATCACCTCGGGTTTCGACTTTCTTGAGCGCAGTGCCGGTTTCGGCATCGCGCAGCACTTGATCGACTACACCGAATCGGACAGCTATGCCCGGGTGTTTGTCATCGGCCTGCTCAACACTTTGCTGGTGACTGTCATCGGTGTGGTGCTGGCAACCCTGCTCGGCTTCATCATCGGCGTGGCACGCTTGTCGCCCAACTGGATGATCAACAAGCTGGCGACGGTGTACGTGGAGGTATTCCGCAACATTCCGCCGCTGTTGCAAATCCTGTTCTGGTACTTCGCGGTGTTCCTGACCATGCCAGGGCCGCGCAACAGCCATAACTTCGGTGACACCTTCTTTGTCAGCAGCCGTGGCTTGAACATGCCGGCAGCGCTGGCGTCCGATGGGTTCTGGCCGTTTGTCGCCAGCCTGGCGGTCGCCATCGTTGCCATCGTGCTGATGACCCGCTGGGCCAACAAGCGCTTTGAAGCGACGGGGGTTCCTTTCCATAAATTCTGGGCGGGCCTGGCGCTGCTGGTGGTGATCCCGGCGTTGTGCGTGTTGATCTTCGGTACGCCATTGCATTGGGAAATGCCCAAGCTTGCGGGCTTCAATTTTGTCGGTGGCTGGGTGCTGATCCCGGAACTGCTGGCGTTGACCTTGGCGCTGACGGTGTACACGGCGGCATTTATTGCCGAGATCGTGCGCTCGGGCATCAAGTCCGTGAGCCATGGCCAGACCGAAGCGGCACGTTCACTGGGCCTGCGCCCGGGGCCGACGCTGCGCAAGGTCATCATCCCGCAAGCGTTGCGCGTGATCATTCCGCCGCTGACCAGCCAATACCTCAACCTGGCGAAAAACTCGTCGTTGGCCGCCGGTATCGGTTATCCGGAAATGGTTTCGCTGTTTGCCGGCACGGTGCTCAACCAGACCGGCCAGGCCATTGAAGTCATTGCCATCACCATGAGCGTGTACCTGGCGATCAGCATCAGCATTTCCCTGCTGATGAACTGGTACAACAAGCGCATTGCGCTGATCGAGCGGTGAGGACACACCCATGACTACGCATACGTTCAAACCTGACATGCCACCGCCGAGCAAAGTCTTCGGGCCGGTGGCCTGGATGCGCGCCAACTTGTTCTCGAGCTGGCTCAATACACTGCTGACCTTGCTGGCGATCTACCTGGTGTACCTGGTGGTGCCACCGATCCTGCACTGGGCCATCCTCGATGCCAACTGGGTGGGCACCACCCGCGCCGATTGCACCAAGGAGGGCGCCTGTTGGGTATTTATCCAACAGCGCTTCGGGCAGTTCATGTATGGCTATTACCCCGTCGAGCTGCGCTGGCGCGTGGACATGACGGTATGGCTGGCCATCGTGGGCGTGGCGCCGTTGTTCATCTCGCGTTTCCCACGCAAGGCGATCTATGGCCTGGGCTTTTTGGTGCTGTACCCGATCATTGCCTACTGCTTGCTGCATGGCGGCGTGTTCGGGCTGAGCAACGTGGCGACCAGCCAATGGGGCGGCTTGATGCTGACCCTGGTTATCGCCACGGTGGGCATCGCCGGCGCCTTGCCGCTGGGCATTGTGCTGGCGCTGGGGCGGCGTTCGAACATGCCGGCCATTCGGGTGGTCTGCGTGACCTTCATCGAGTTCTGGCGCGGCGTGCCGTTGATCACCGTGCTGTTCATGTCTTCGGTGATGCTGCCGCTGTTCCTGCCTGAAGGCATGAACTTCGACAAGCTGCTGCGGGCGCTGATCGGTGTGATCCTGTTCCAGTCGGCCTATGTGGCCGAAGTGGTGCGCGGTGGTTTGCAGGCGATTCCCAAGGGCCAATACGAAGCCGCTGCGGCGATGGGTCTGGGCTACTGGCGCAGCATGGGCCTGGTGATCCTGCCGCAAGCCTTGAAGATGGTGATCCCTGGGATCGTCAACACCTTCATTGCCCTGTTCAAGGACACCAGCCTTGTGATCATCATCGGCCTGTTCGACCTGCTCAACAGCGTCAAGCAAGCCGCCGCCGACCCAAAATGGCTGGGCATGGCTACCGAAGGCTATGTGTTCGCCGCCCTGGTGTTCTGGATTTTCTGTTTTGGTATGTCGCGCTATTCCATGCATCTGGAACGCAAGCTCGACACTGGCCACAAGCGTTAGGAGTTTTTTGATGAGCGAAGCAATCAAACAGCCTGTGAGCCCTGAAGGCATTATCCAGATGCAGGGCGTCAACAAGTGGTACGGCCAGTTCCACGTGTTGAAAGACATCAACCTCAACGTCAAGCAGGGCGAGCGTATCGTGCTGTGCGGCCCGTCGGGCTCGGGCAAGTCCACCACCATCCGCTGCCTCAACCGCCTGGAAGAGCACCAGCAAGGCCGCATTGTGGTCGATGGGGTGGAGCTGACCAACGACCTCAAGCAGATCGAAGCGATCCGCCGCGAAGTCGGTATGGTGTTCCAGCACTTCAATCTGTTCCCGCATTTGACCATCCTGCAAAACTGCACGCTGGCGCCGATGTGGGTGCGCAAGATGCCCAAGCGCAAGGCCGAGGAAATAGCCATGCACTACCTGGAGCGTGTGCGCATTCCGGAGCAGGCCCACAAGTTTCCCGGGCAGCTTTCAGGTGGTCAGCAACAGCGTGTGGCGATTGCCCGCGCGCTGTGCATGAAGCCCAAAATCATGTTGTTCGACGAGCCGACATCGGCGCTGGACCCGGAGATGGTCAAAGAGGTACTGGACACCATGATCGGCCTGGCCGAAGACGGCATGACCATGTTGTGCGTGACCCACGAAATGGGCTTTGCCCGCACAGTGGCCAATCGCGTGATCTTCATGGACAAGGGCGAGATCGTCGAGCAGGCGGCGCCGAATGACTTCTTTGATAACCCGCAGAATGAGCGGACCAAGTTGTTCTTGAGCCAGATACTGCATTGATGGAAGGTTAAAAAACAAACCCGGCCTGGAGCCGGGTTTGTTTTTTGCCTGTTGATCTGCATCAGGATGCTTGGGCCGCACGTTGTTGCTGATCTTTTGCAATGAGCAGGCGATTGAGGTCTTCTCCGACATTGAGCGCCTCGATCTCGGCCAGCAGATGCGGATGCTTATCCAGTAGGCGCATGAGTGTAAACAATGGTTCAGGAGGGAAAACCTCAGCCCTTTCGTAGCGAGAAAATGAGTTTTGCCCGCGCACAGTCAACAGCTTCACTGCCTCCTTCTGAGTGAGGTGCAGTTTGCGACGGATTCGCTTCATTTCAGCCGCGATGACTTTTCTGCCATCAATCAATAATTGGTCACTGGCATCGGAATAACGCTCTGCGCTGTCATCGTCATGATCGAATTCGATTTCCTTACAAACCTGGCATTCCCAGCCCGCGATGTTTGGAATGTCGCGCATCATGCCGCGTGTGTTGATGGTGAAGGTGCGACCTGCGAAATACTGCATTCCATCATGGGTTCCGCAATTTACGCATTGTTGGGTTTTCATAAGGTTTTCTCCTTGAAGGAGATTACGGGAGCTTCGCCGCCTGGGCGGTGAGTCACCTTGATGTAAATCTCCGTACCGTACATCTTGATCAGATAGACGTCCTGCCATATCCGGTGGTCTGCATAGGTTGTCATCGATTTGTACAACATTCGCGTTTCAAGGGCGCAGACCGCCAACCGCATCTGGCCGATGCTCAATTCAAGTTGACGAGCGCTCTCCCGCGCAGTTGCCGTAAAGGCTCTGTGGCCCAGCCGGATGACTTGCGCCTTGATCAAGGCCAGATCGTAATGAGGTGTGTACTTTTCCATAAGACACCTGAGTCCAATAATTACCCTCTGAGGGTAATTTTACCAATCGAAAATACTGCTCCTTTCCCTGCCTAAAAACCCTAGTGCGTTGCCTTTGTAGGCGACTCCTAATAGGCTGTAGGAAAATTCATCCTATGATTGGACGAAAACGTAAAGCCCATGACAGACATTGCCCCGCTGATCAAACGCTCCCTGGTTGACCAGGCGCTGGAACAACTGCGTCTGCGCATTGCCCAGGGTGCGTGGGCCGTTGGCGAACGCCTGCCCACCGAGCCCGAACTGTGCGCCGAACTGGGGATCAGCCGTAACACCGTGCGTGAAGCCATGCGCGTGTTGGCATTCTCCGGGTTGATCGAAATCCGCCAGGGCGACGGCAGTTATTTGCGCTCGATGACCGACCCGTTGGGCACGATGCGTGCGTTGTCTCATTGCACCCTGGGGCAGGCGCAGGAGACGCGGCAGATTCTGGAAGTGGAGGCCATCGGCCTTGCTGCTCAACGCCGTACTGCAAGTGACCTGCGAGCATTGCGCACAGCGCTGGATACCAGCGCCGCGCTGTATCAGGGCGACCTCGAGGCCTATATCAGCACCGACCTGGCGTTTCACCAACGCTTGGTGGACGCCGCACACAACCCGGCCTTGAGTGAGCTGTATCAGTATTTCTCCGCTATCGTCGGCGCGCAGTTGCGCCAGACCCTGAACCTTTCACCGCGTCGCCAGGCCGTGTTCGACTTGCACGTTGCCCTGCTTGACGCCGTGGAACAGCAAGACCCCGAACGTGCCAAATCCCTCTGCCGGCAGTTGATCAATGAACCCTGAAACCCAACACACACCCGAACTTGAAGAGTTGTTGATTGACGCCGAGGCCGATGATGACGTGGTGCAACACAACCACCCGCTGGTGAGCCGGCCCTGGTTGCTTTTGCTGGGCCTGATCCTGGTGGCGCTCAACTTGCGCCCGGCCTTGTCGAGCCTGTCGCCGCTGTTGGCCGACGTCTCCAGCAGCCTGGGCCTGTCGGCGGCCCAAGCCGGTTTACTGACCACCCTGCCGGTGTTGTGCCTGGGCCTGTTCGCGCCCATGGCGCCGATCCTGGCCCGACGCTTTGGGGCTGAGCGGGTGGTGTTCGGCATCTTGCTGACCCTGGCTGGCGGGATCATCCTGCGCAGTTCATTCGGGGAAGTGGGCCTGTTTGCCGGCAGCCTGATCGCCGGCGCCAGCATTGGCATCATCGGCGTATTGCTGCCGGGTATCGTCAAGCGCGACTTCGCCGCACGCGCGGGCGCCATGACCGGCGTCTACACCATGGCCCTGTGCTTGGGCGCCGCATTGGCGGCAGGGGCCACGGTACCCTTGAGTCATTACTTCGGCGACAGTTGGCCCCTTGGTCTGGGGTTCTGGATTCTGCCAGCGCTGTTGGCGGCGTTGTTCTGGTTGCCGCAAGTCGGGCAGAAGCACGGCGCACACCGCGTCGCTTACCGTGTGAAGGGGCTACTGCGTGACCCGTTGGCCTGGCAAGTGACCTTGTACATGGGCCTGCAATCGTCCCTGGCCTACATCGTGTTCGGCTGGTTGCCGTCGATCCTGATCGGCCGTGGCCTGAGTGCCACAGAGGCGGGATTGGCGTTGTCCGGCTCGATCATTGTGCAGTTGTTCAGTTCCCTGGCCGCGCCATGGCTGGCTACCCGTGGCAAGGACCAGCGCCTGGCGATCGTGGTGGTGATGCTGCTGACCCTCGGCGGCCTGTTCGGCTGCCTGTATGCGCCGCTGGACGGTTTGTGGGGTTGGGCGATTCTGCTCGGTCTGGGGCAGGGCGGTACCTTCAGCCTGGCGCTGACCTTGATTGTGCTGCGCTCGCGTGACGCTCACGTAGCCGCCAACCTGTCGAGCATGGCCCAGGGGATCGGTTATACCCTGGCGTCCCTTGGCCCTTTCGCTGTGGGCGTGGTGCATGACTGGACCGGCGGCTGGACGGCCATCGGCTGGATCTTCGCAGTGATCGGCCTCGGCGCCATCGTGGCGGGCCTGGGCGCCGGACGTGCGCGCTACGTGCACGTCACCTGTGAGAAGGTCTAGAGATAAACCACTTCCAGCGTGGCCGAACCGTCAATCGGGGTTTGCGTGCTCAAGTCCAGATTCTTGCGAGCATTGATCACGGTCTGCACCGTGACGTGGCTGCCTATTATGCCAATGGCGGTGGGGCCGCTGACGCTGCCCTCGATCGACGTAAAGCCCAGGTAGCTGCGGGAACCGATGTCGATGGGGTTGAGGTTGGACGTGCGCCATGCCAGCCCCCCGGTGGTGGATTCGGTGCCGTAGAGTTGCCCGTTGTTGCTGGCCTGGGTCTGCCGAGGATCGAAGGTCATGGAGTAGACGCCCAGGGGCGTGCCGTTGCTGTCGAACCCCAGCCCGTAGTAAATCTCGCTTTCGACCAGGGTCGAGTCGCTGCGGTTGTCTTGCATGCGCAGGGCATAACGTACCGGGCCGGTACACGCCATGCCGAAGAACAGGGTCTTGGCGGGTAGACGGGTGCGAGTTTCCAGGTTCAAGTCTTGTTGAGATATTTTGCCGTAGTCAATCAGGCCGCCGTTTGACAGTTGCGGCAGGCACGCGGCGGGCGTGACCAGCCCCTGGACGCTGAGGTCCACCGTCGAGGCCGCCAGCGCCGCCTGAGTGCTGGTCAATAATAGAAGGCTGCAAAGGGCAGGAATTTTCATGGTACGCACTCCTACAAGTAAATGATTTCGAGGGTGCCGGACCCATTGATACGCACGACATCGCGCAGATCCAGCGATTGGGTGGGGGCCAGGTACGTCTTGATGCGCATCGTGCCGGTCAGGACCTGTATGGCGAGCGGGCCCGTAGTCACGCCGGTCTTGTCGGTAAAGCCCATGAGGCTGTTGGCAGCCATGGGGATCTGCCGCGCAGTGGAACTGCTCCAGGCTGCGCCATTGCTGGTGGAGTCGGTGCGGTACAGCGTGGACACGCTGTCGGCGCTGAATTCCGCTGGGTCGACCGTCAGGTAGAAACGTCCGATTTTGTTGTTGCCGGCGTCCAGGTCCAGGCCATAGGCCGTTTCATCGGTGCCGCCGGTGGCTGAGCCATCGCGATTGTCTTTCATGCGCAGGCCGAAGCGGGCCGGAGCATCGCAGGTCACGCTCAGGCGTACGGTGCGCGTCGGTAGCGGTGTTTCGTGGGTGGCACTCAGATCCTTGGCGTACAGCGTGCCGTAGTCCACGACGCCCTGGTCCGACAGTGTCGGTTGGCAGGCGGTCGGCGCGAAGTGGGCGCGCAACGTGAGGTCGCGGTAACGCCCGCTTGCGCTGTGGTACATCATCCCGCTGACTTCCCAGGTGGTGGCGTCGCGTACCTGGGTGGCGGCCGGGTCGGCCCAGGCGCGCAGAGTCAACTGCAATGCCAGGGTTTTCCCCTGCAACACCGTGCCCTGGTGCAGCGGCGCGATGCCATGGTCGGGCCGCCATTCCAGCACGCTGGCGCTGCTCACCGGCGCCTGGCCTGCGCCGGGTAACAAGCCCAGTTCCACCGCCCGGCCGTCGAGCACGGCGTTGCCGACTTCTATGGCATAGCTGCCGTTGGGAGTGAATTGCAGACGTTGCGCGGAGGCGGCGGTGCCGCGATAAAACAGGCTCAGGTCCTGGGCCTGGGGGCAGGTGAACGTCAGGCTCAAACGGCGCTCGCCGAGCAGGCGTTGCGGCGCGCTGTCGCTTTGCGCCAGGCGACTCATCAAGCCCAAATCCACCAGCGGTTCGCTGAGGTTGAATTGGCATTCCTCAAAGGCTTGAGCAGTGCCGGCAAACGCGAGCAATAACCCCAGGCTCACGTAGCGCAAACAGATTGCAGGGGGCATGGCAGTAGTCCTCATGGTGTGTGGCAACGAGCAGGTGCGGTTTCGAAATACACCGTGGGGTCGGCTTTTGCCGGCAGTTGGTAGCGCAATTCACAGCGTTTGCCTTGCGAGGTGGTGATCCACAGCGCTCCTTGGTCCAGCACATTGGGCAGGAACACCTGGCTGGCGTCCTGCACCAAGGTGATGAACTCACCTGTGTTCGTCGTAACGGACGCTCCCACGGGCATGGGGTTTCCATGATCGTCGCTGACGGTGAGCAGCATGCGGCGGGTCAGGCCCACGCCGAACTCGACCCGATCGACAGCGCCACGCCCGGCCGAGATCATGGCCAGGCCATTGTTGATATCGGCGTTGCGCGGTAGAGAGCGGGTCTGCACTTCCACTGGGCTGCGCCCGTAGGCGGCCACCTGCGACACCACGGCCTGGCCTTGCCAGTCGGTCCAGACCGGGCCACTGGGGGTGCTGAGTTTGATGCCGCTCATGTCGCCGACGGATACCAGAGCGAAGGTGTCGCGCACCGGGTAGGGGGTAAATGTCATGCCGTCGCCATGCACGACCACACCGCCGCGGGCGCCGCCCTGGTAGCTCGAACGCTCGGCATCGGAGCGGCTGTAGCTCAAGTCGAGTTGGGTATAGCGTGGCAATGCCGAAATGCCCACGCTGGTTTCCACCTCATGGTCACTGCTGTCGTGTTCGGCGCTGACGCGGTAGCTCAGTTGGTCGTCAAGCTGTTCGGTCAGGCCCAGACCGGTACGGTTTTGGCCGCCGGAGTTGCGCACCCAACTGCGCACCCGGCGGCTTTCGCCCAACGGCACGCTGACAGTGAGGTAGACCGCGTTGTCCTGTTGCTGGCGTCCGCCCATCTGCCACTCGGCGCTGGCCGATAACGAGACTGCGCCAATGCTCGTGCCCCACGCTGCGAGCGCGCGGCTGCTGCTGTTGCCCTCGAAGGTACTCGAACGTGAAACGCCGGCGCTGAATGCGCCCAGCTGCGGATGTGACCACCCCAGGTTGATACTTTGTTGGTCGCGATAGCGTGAGTTGCGCTGACTGCCGTCGCGCTCGTAGGTGCTTTCCTCCAGTTCGCGGTAGCCGCTGCTGCGCCAGGAGTTGGCGGCGCTGAACGACCATCGCTCGCTCAGGCGCTGTGACCAGGAAAGATCGGTCTGCACGCCCGAGACTTTTTCCCACGACTGGGTGTTGGACAATTGGGTAGACACCTGGATCTGACTGTCCAGCCACGGCAGCCAGCCCAGGCTGGCGCCCGCCGAGCGATACTCGCCGGTCGCCAGCACGCCACTGCCCAGGGTCAGTTGCGGATGCAAGTTCCCGGTCCAACCGGCGCTGACCACCCACGGCGCCTCTGCCTCGGCCCCGCCGACGTTACGTACGCGCCCCGCTGCGACCGAATAGCCGGGTGCAGGCAGGCCGAGACCGAGCATGGCGGCGGGTACGGTGAAACGTCGTTCCCCGCCGACACTTTCCTTGACCGTGACTTCGACGTCCGAGCGCGTATTCAGGCGACGTACATCGTTCAGCACAAACGGCCCGGCAGGCACCACGGTGGAGTGAATCAGCGCGCCGTTCTGGCGCACTTCTACCTGTGCCGGGCTGTTGGCGATCCCCTGGATTTGCGCGCTCTGGCCTTGCTCCTGAAGGGCGTGCTCGGTCAGCACCTGGACGCCGGTGATTTGTGCGCCGGACAACACCGGGTTATAGAGGTTGATCTGCCCGGCCTGCAGCACTGCCTGATGGCTGGCGAAGGTCCGTTGCGCGTAGGCCTCCAAGTGGGTGCTGCGCGATAAGCCATCCTGCCAGGTCTGCACTTGGCGGCTGCGCACGATCCAGTCGCCGGCGTTGAAGCCGACTTCGGTGTTGGCTGAACCAAACCGGCTGGCGTCTTCGCCAAAGCGGTTGTAGAACCCGCTCAGGTCGTAGTTGAGCATCCCGGCAAACCCGCCGGTCTGGTAGCCCGAGATGTCCTGTTGCACGGGGCGCAGTGCTTCGGTGGGCACGACCAGTGCCAACGTCAGTGTCGACGGGTCCGGTTCCACCAGGCTTTGCGGATACCGCACGAGCAAATCCTGACAACCCACGGGTTCAGCGGGTATCACCAGGTTGGCGGCGTCCAGCAACGCACGGTCCAGGCAGGGGTTGCCCTGTTGATCGAAACTGACCTCCAGGCGTCCCCGGCGCAGGCCATTGACCCGCAGGTTGACGCTATGACGGCCGGCGGCAAAGCGCGGTGTTGCCAGCAGCAGGCTGGCCAACTGTGGATCGATGCCGCGCTGATGCAAGGTCTGGGCGTCGAAGCCTGCGGGGCTGGTGTCGTCGGCCCACGCCTTGTCCGGCATAAGCGCATACAGCAGCAACACCAGCGGCAAGGCTGGGCGAATGGGCACGGCTTCGCCGTCACGGTAACTCAATACTGTTTTCACGCAAGGTACTCGCTTAGTGAACGCACAGCCCTCATTGGGTTCGGGGCTTTGGGCGTTCTGGTGACGGTCGATAAGCCGTCACTTCGTTATCCAGGCGGCGGTCTTGGCGACGCCTGTGGTTTTCTGTCAGAGGGTGATGGGGGCGTCGTAGGCCTTGACCGCAAACCCGTACACAGTGGCCGGTTGCAGCCTCACCGTCTTGGCTTGGCCACCGCTGGCAGGCACGCTCAAGGCTTCACCTGGCAGCACGTAGGTGCGCGGCAGCATCGCCTTGCCGTCGCCGGGCAACAGCCGCAGCTCCTGGGCCAGGCGCACCACATAGGGCGTGTCATTACGCACCTGCAATTGGCCGTCGCGCAGGGTCCATGTCAGGCCGGTCCAGGGGCTGCGATTGGGTGCCAGGCCCTTGGGATGCACAATCACCGGCAGGTTCTGGCGCACGGTCACGCCCACGCGGGCATGACCGGCGGCAGTGGCTGCACGGCCCTGGGGCATGCCTTCGAACACGGCGCGTTTGAGCCGCTGGGTGAGCAACGGTTTTTGGTTTTGCAGAATAAAGCGCACCAACTGGGATTTGGACGCTTCGACTCGGGACAGCGGCGGCGTCACCACCAGCAGGGGTTCGGTGTCTTCCGGAATGTCCTGCAAGGTCACATGCAACAACGAGAGCTGATTGTCGGAGTTGGTCACCGAAACGGAAGCTTCACCATCGGCCTCGTGGACGATCACCACGGATGTGTCCGGGACCATGCCGTCAGCCTTTGCTTGGTTGCCGAATATCAGCAGCAGGGCAATAAGGCCGAACGCGGTGTTTGAGCATGTCATCGTCATGATGGGTTTTCCATTAGGCGAAATGAGTGGGTCAGAGGTAACGCAAATCCAGAACGATGGAGCCGTCGAGGGGCACTTCCTGATTCAGGGTCAGGTACTGCGAAAAGTTGATGGCGGTGTCCACTTGAAGCTGGACCCTCAACTGGCTGATGAAGTCGGGTTGACGGTCGCCCGTCGGGGCAAAGGCCATATAGGATCGCGGGTAGCCATTGGGCTCGGGCGTCCAGCTCTCGCCGCTGTTGGTGGAGGCCAGGACTTGCATGGCCTGGGAGTCCCCCACTGGGTTGCGGTACGACAACGCCACGGAGCCGAGGCGTTCGTCCGGTGCATGGATGTTCCTGCCCAGCCCATAGAAATAATCCGGTGCCAGGGAAGACTCCGCACGATTGTCGATACCCACCAGCGCAAACAGCATGGGCCTGGCGCATTGCACCTGCAGTTCGAGTTGCCGGCTGGGCAGCACGGTGAATTCGTCGACAAGGAGGGTGTGTGCGGGGATCTTTCCGTGGTCGACGAAACCTTCATCCGACAGCTCGATATAGCAGGCATCCGGTGTCACACGACCGGTTACCGTAAGGTCGACAGCGGTGCCCGCACTGGCCTTGGCCGCAGCGCACAGGGATAACCACAACACGGCAAGGCAACGGGTGAACTTAGTCATCGATTCATCACTGGCACAGGTGAACACAGCCCACGGCGAAGCCCATGCCCATCAAGGATGAGGGCATGGGGCGCCATGGGTCAGAGGTACTTCACTTCAAGGGTGGCGGAGCCGTCGATGGTCACTTCGTTGCTCAGGTCCAGGCCGTCGGCGCGGTGAATTGCAGTGCTTACACCCACATCAACGCTCAAGTCCTTGACCGCCAGGGGCAGGGTAAGGTCCTCCATTGAGGCAACTGACATGTACAGGCCTGGGTCCAGGAACTTCTCTTTGAACCAGGTCTGGCCCTGGTCAGTGGAACCGATCGTCTGCACTACAACGCCATCATCGGCGACCGGGTTGCTCAAGGTGAGGTAGTAGTAACCCAGTTTCTGGGTATCGTTGATAAAACCCAGGCCAAAGTACGAGCTGTCCATGCTGGAACTTGCACGGTTATCGATCGGGTGCAGGGCAAACTGAATCGGAGCGTCACAGTTGACCGTCATCGTCAGGGTGCGTTTATCCAGATATGTTGCGTCGTCCAGATTCAGATCCTTGGCGGAAATCTTGCCGTGGTCGACCACGCCACCACCGGACAAGCTGGGTGTGCAAGCGCTGGGCACGATCAGCCCCTTGACGGTCAGGTCAACGGACGATGCAGCGAAGGTTGTCGCCGAGCCGAGCAGCAATACGCCGGCGGCCAGGGTGGTCAATCGGGTTTTCATCGTAGGGACTCCTTAAAGGTAATTGACTTGTACGGTGGCGTGACCGTCGATAGGGACTTCGTCGGTCAACGTCAGGTTGTTGGCAGGTGCGATGTGGGTGATCAGGCGGATCTCGGCGTCCAGTTCCTGAACTGCAATCGGTATCACGTCGTCGCTGTGGGCGATCGCCGTCAGCAAGGTATGGCTGAGCATCACCGAAGGCATCCAGGTCACGCCGCCATCCCTTGAGGTGATGGTGCGCACGGAGACGCCGTCGGCCACGGGCATATAGAGACCCAGCCCGGCATCGCCGACTTTTTCATCACTGGGTGTGGTGCCCAGCCCATGCCAGCTGAAGTGGCTGGCGGCGGTGCCTGAACGGTTGTCGATGGTGTTGAGGGTGAAGTACGTCGGCCCGTCGCAGCGCACACTCAACAGCATGGTTTCTCTGGGCAGATCGGTGTAGGTGTCGGTGTTGAGGTCCTTGACCGACACCTTGCCGAAGTCCACAGTCCCGCCGCCGGCGATGACTGGTGAGCAAGCGCTGGGGGTGATGCTGCCGCGTACGAGCAAGTCTGTGTTGCTGGCGGCGAATGCTGTCGGGCTGAGGAGCAAGGCGCCTATCAGGCCGGATGCAAAAACATTCATGTCAGTGAATCTCCTTGGGCATGGGGCAGAGGCGTTATAGGTATTTGACTTCAAGCGTGGCGGACCCGTTGATTGGAACCTCTGTGGTCAGATCCATTCCTGCTGTCGGCGCGATGATGGTTGCCACCATGAGGTCTGCCAACACCTGCTGGACCGGGGTGGGTGCCCACCTGCCGGTGGTGTTGTCGCCAAACGAAGCGAGGTAGGAGGCTGGCCACATGTCACCCGGGAAACTTGCCCGCCAGGTGAGGCCGTTATCCGAGGACTCAATCATGGAGATCGCTGCGCCATCGGCGATCGGATTGCTTAAGGTCAGGGAGAAACTGCCTAATTTTTTTCCGCTGACCAAGCCCAGGCCATAGCTGTTCCTCGGATCGTGGGCGTCACCAACGTTATCAATGCCCTTCAGGGCTAGCAGGGTTGGCGCATCGCACGTGATGCCCAGTTGCAGGTTGTGACTTTTAAGCACGGTCCATCCATCCGGCCTCAAATCCTTGGCCGAAATTTTCCCGTGATCGACAATCCCGCCGCTTGAAAGGCTAGGCGCACAGGCGCTGGGCGTGATCAACCCTTTGACGGCCAGGTCCACGCTGCTGGCAGCGAATACCGATGAACTCATGGCGAGCAGCAGGGCACTGCTCAATAGGGCTACATGGCTCTTCATTTTTCTGTTTTTTCCATTGCAGGCTGGCAGATAGAGGTGCGTGCAACGCAACGCCCGCTTCGGTGTCGGCGGGTGGTTGTCGGTGCGACGGTCTCGATATTTTTTGCGGCTGCCGGGGAGTGGCAAGCCGTCCCTCTTTTGGGGTGGGGCACAATTTAGCGAGGAGCGTGCGCGGGGGAAATACAACTAATACGACATTGGCAGGGTGGATCGAATAGGGCAGTTCGCGTTTTTTCGTAGTTGTTGTATCGGCTTTAAGTCACTCAAAAGGTTATTGGTTTTGTGTCGATAGCATTCAAAGGAATGTGGCGATCGTTGCTGCCTAAGTAGGCCTCTATGGCTATTGCGCCAGTGCCGAAGGTTGCTGCCGTATCAATAGCTACGAAGAGGTACTGATGGGTTCGCTGTCAGGTTCAACCGCAGGCGCGAGCCGCAAATCGAGATCGCCTGTTACTCCCCCGCCTCACTGGCGGCAGTTGCATGTCCTGGTGGCGGAGGATCATTCAGCTCACCGTCTATTGCTGGGTTGCTTGCTGCGAAAACTCGGGTTGGACCATGAGCTGGTCGCCGACGGGTATCTCGGGCGAGTGGCTTATGCTTGTCGGCCCTTTGACCTGGTGATCACTGATTGCCAGATGCCCGTTATGGACGGTTACAGCATGGCCCGCGCCATTCGCCAATATGAGCACCACGTCGGCTTGAGGCGAGTGCCGATCATCGCGTTGACCGCCGACCTGCAAAACGACAGCCCCCAGCGCTGCCGCGACGCGGGCATGGATGCCTGGCTGCTCAAGCCTCTGACCCTGGAACAATTACGTGCCGTACTGGCGCGATGGCTCCCGAATGCCGATCACGTGCCCATCGGTGAGGAGCCTGTTGCGCGGGTTTCGGGGTGGCCCGCCCGCGCGAGCCTGGTCGCGACGTTTGGCAGTGAACAGGTGGTCAATCAACTGTTGGAAAATCTGCTGGTCGAGGCTTGGCAAGATCACGACCTGTTGGGCCGTGCCTGTGCCGCATTGAACGCATCATTGACCGCCGAACGCCTGCATCGATTGACGGGTAGCCTGGTATTTATAGGAGGAACAGGGCTTGAGTCCTGTGCCGTGAGGTTGATCGAGCAGGTTCAGCGCGATGGCGTGTCTGCGCACCAGGCGGAGTTGACATCGTTCCAGGCACGCTTGCGCACCTATCTGGATTATCTGTCCACTCTGTGAAAGGTGTTTACAGAGGGTTTAAGTTATTTGGAAGTCTAGTTTTTGCTGTAGGTGGTTTCCTATTATGTTGTAGTCCAAAAAATAGCCGCTACTAAACATTGGCTTCGGCTGCAAGTGGGTCTTTGTTAGTAGTTGTTGATGAGCGCTGACAGAGGTATTTTGCGCGGATTCAAGTTGCCACCATTCGTAGGTATCTATGCTTCGAGTAATTATTGCTGACGATCACCCTATTGTTCGAGTCGGGCAGAGAGTCGTGATTGAGGCGAATGGCAAGTGCAAGGTGGTCGGCGAAGCCGACGGCCCCGATCAATTGCTCGGGGTGTTGAGTACTACGGCATGTGATGTGCTGGTCACCGATTTTGCAATGCCGGGCGGTCAGCAAGCTGATGGCTACAGCCTGTTGAGCCTGTTGCGTCGTCAGTACCCGAACGTGCCGGTAATCCTGGTGACGATGTTCGCCAATGTTGCCACCTTGCGTGCCTCCTTCGCCCATGGTGCCAAGGCAGTGGTCGCCAAAAGTGCCTCTGCCAAGGAGTTGCCCCTGGCGATCAAAGCCGTGTGCGCGGGCCAGACCTTCGCCAGTGAATGCCTGCGGGTGCAACTGGTGGAGGCGGGGACAGGCAATCAGTCCCATGAGCCGCAGTTGTCCGGCAAGGAGAGCGAGGTGGTGCGTATGTTGGCCAGCGGCATGACTGTCAGCCAGATCGCGGCCAAGGTCCACCGGAGTATTTCCACTATCAGCAAACAGAAAAGTACAGCGATGCAGCGGCTGAGTATCTCTACCGATGTTGAACTGTTCGCCTATGCGCGTGCATCGGGGATGGTGCCTTAGAAAGTTGCAGTTTTATGACAGTGGTTTAACTAAAGGCCAAGTGCAGGATTCGTATTAGTTGTATGGGGCTGGTGCGCTAAGTGCTCTAACTTGTTGTTGGCGCCTGCTGGCATTAGTTGAGGGTTGTTTAAATTCCCGGTCAAATTAGTTGAGACGAAATACCCATTGGGCGGTGTACTTGCTTGTGCCCGTTTTACCGCGGGTTAATCGACCGTTAGTGATGCGACCCTGACGGAGGTCAGTTGCAACGCGCCTGCATTGATAGCCGTCAAGGCCGCGCGGCTAGTGTCCAAGTCCGCACTGCCGACCGCTGAAGAGATCCAGATCGACGGCAGCGCTATTTTTGTCATGAATGCCCATGGTCTTCGCGGCCTGTGCGGATTATCGTGCAGGCCTGACAATAATTGCTGCGGAACCTGCCCATGAGTGCTGCCCACGATGCTCTGATCCACCGCTTCTATGAGGCCTTTCAGCGCCTTGACGCCGAGGCCATGGCCGCTTGCTACACCGACGATGTGGTCTTCAGCGACCCGGCTTTCGGCGAACTGCGCGGGCGAGACGCCGGTGATATGTGGCGCATGCTTACCACGCGGGCCAAGGATTTTTCCCTGACGTTCGACCATGTGCGCAGCGATGACAGTACCGGCAGTGCCCATTGGGTGGCGACGTATTTGTTCAGCGCCACCGGCAATACCGTGGTCAACGATATCGGTGCGCGGTTCGTGTTCCGTGACGGCAAGATCTGTGAACACCACGACCACTTCGACCTGTGGCGTTGGTCGCGCCAGGCGTTGGGCCTCAAGGGCCTGTTGCTGGGTTGGTCGCCCGCGCTGAAAAACGCGGTACGTGTCCAGGCGCTCAAAGGCTTGAAGGCATTTCAGGCCGGGCGTTGATAAGCTTGGCGCTCTTCTGGTTTGCCGACATCGACTTGTGACTGATCCCTCTGAACCCAAACCCTGGTTCGTCTACCTGGTGCGTGCCGCCAATGGCTCGCTGTACTGCGGTATCAGCAATGACCCCGTGCGCCGGTTTGCCGCGCACCAAAGCGGCAAGGGCGCACGGTTTTTTCTGTCCAGCCCTGCCGTGGCCTTGGTCTATACCGAGCAATGTGCGAGCAAGGGCGAGGCGCTGCGTCAGGAGCGCTTGATCAAGAAATTGAAGAAGAGTGCCAAGGAGTGCCTGGCCGCGAGTGGCCTCGAGGGCGGCATACACAAAAATAGTTTCGAACCCATGTGAGGTAAACCTGCGCCCCATCCGTGTAGTGCTTGAAACTGCGATCTATTCGCATTAACAGCGTTTTCAACACGGGTTCTCAGAGCATGAAGTCGACGGCGGGCGGTTGGGTAAAACAGTGGCTGGGAGCTTCGGTCTTGGCAGTGTCGGGGCTGGCGTTGCTGCCCTTGAGCGTTGCGCGTGCGCAGGAGCAGCACAGCGCCCAGTTCAATTTTGCCCTGGCAGCCAAACCACTGCCCCAGGCCCTGAGCGAGTTCAGCCGGGTCACCGGCATCAGCGTGATCTATACCGATGAAGCGCCCTACGGTCTAAATGCCCCGGCGGTCAGTGGGCCGATGACGGCGAGCCAGGCGCTGCAACGCCTGCTGAGCCGATCCGGCTTCACGTTCCGCCAGATCGATGCCCGCACCCTGGCGCTGGAGCCGGTGCCAACCGACGGCGCCGTCAACCTCGGCGCTACCACCATCAGCGGCGCCAACCTCGCCCAGGACAGCACCAGCTACCAACCGCCGCCGACCAGCTCGGTAATGCGCTCCAATGGGTTGCTGTTGGAAACCCCACAAACCGTCAACGTAGTGCAGGCTCAAGTGCTGCGCGACCAGCAACCGCGCAACCTGGATGACGCGCTGGGCAATATCAGCGGTATCACCCAGACAAACACCCTCGGCAGCACCCAGGACGCGGTGATGTTGCGCGGCTTTGGCGACAACCGTAACGGCTCGATCATGAAGGACGGTATGCCAATGGTGCAGGGCCGTGCCTTGAACGCGACAGCCGAGCGCGTCGAAGTGCTCAAGGGCCCGTCGTCGCTGTTGTATGGCATCCAGGACCCAGGCGGTGTAGTCAATATCGTCAGCAAAAAGCCTGAGCTGGTGCAGTCCACCTCCCTGACCGCACGCGGTTCGACCTTCGGCAGCGGCAAGAACGGCAGCGGCGGCAACCTCGACACCACCGGGCCCCTGGGTGACAGCGGCCTGGCTTATCGCCTGATCGTCGACCATGAAGACGAAGATTACTGGCGCAACTACGGCACCCACCGCGAAACCCTGGTGGCGCCGTCCCTGGCCTGGTATGGCGACACCACCCAAGTGCTGCTGGCCTATGAGCACCGCGAATTTCTCGCGCCGTTCGACCGTGGCACCGCCATCGACCCCAAGACCAACCATCCGTTGAACATCCCCGCCACCCGCCGTCTGGATGAACCGTTCAACAATATGGAAGGGCGCTCCGATCTGTACCGCCTGACTGTCGATCATGATCTCAACGACGACTGGAAAGCCCACTTCGGTTACAGCTGGAACCGCGAGACCTACGACGCCAGCCAGGTGCGCGTGGTCAAGGTCAACACCAACGGTACCCTGACCCGCAGCATGGACGGCACTCAGGGCGCGCTGACCACCGACCGCTTCGCCACCGCCAGCCTCGAAGGCAAGGTAGATGTCGCGGGTATGCAGCACGACCTGGTGTTCGGCCTGGACGATGAGTACCGCAAGATCTACCGCGCCGACCTGATCCGCCAGGCACCGCGGGGCAGCTTTGATTACACCAACCCGGTATACGGCAACGAAGTCGCCGGTTCCAAAGTCAGCGCGCCGGACAGCAACCAGACCGATCTTTTGCGCAGCGATTCGCTGTTCTTCCAGGATGCCATCCACCTCAACGATCAATGGATTCTGGTCGGCGGTGCGCGCTACCAGATGTACGACCAATACGCCGGCAAAGGCGTGCCGTTCACCGCCAATACCGACGGCAATGGCCAGAAGTGGGTGCCTCGGGCCGGGTTGGTGTATCGCTACAGTGACGAATTGTCGTTCTACGGCAGCTACACCGAGTCGTTCAAACCCAACTCCACCATCGCGCCACTGGCCAATAAAACCGTGTTGAATGGCAGTTTGCAGCCGGAGGAATCCAAAGCCTGGGAGCTGGGTACCAAGTTCGACCTGCCGGGGCGTATCACCGCCAGCGCAGCGTTGTTCACCATCGATAAACGCAACGTGTTGGTGCAGGTAGGCGAGGGCCTGACCTCGGAGTACAGCGTGGCCGGCAAAGTGCGCTCCCGTGGTCTGGAGTTGGATGCCAGCGGCCAGCTGACGGATAGGTGGAGCCTGATCGGCAGCTATGCCTACACCGATGCCGAGGTCACCGAAGACCCCAAGCTCAAAGGCAACCGCCTGCAGAACGTGGCAAAAAGCACCGGCTCGCTGTCAGCGGTGTATGACTTCGGCAGCATCCTGGGCGGTGATCAACTGCGCGTCGGCGCCGGGGCGCGTTATGTCGGCGAGCGGGCAGGGGACGCGGCCAACAGTTTCGAGCTGCCCAGCTACACCGTGGCTGATGTGTTCGCCAGCTACGACACCAAGCTTGAGGGGCAAAAGGTCAAGTTCCAGCTCAACGTGAAAAACCTGTTCGACCGTACCTACTACACGTCCTCGGTGAATACGCAGTTTGTGTCCATGGGCGATGCGCGGCAGGTGTCGGTGTCCAGCACGCTTACCTTCTAACGCCATCCCTTTGTAGGAGCGAGCTTGCTCGCGAAAAACGTCAACGCTCACGCGGGCTGCCTGGTTCAGCGCGGTGACTGCGCGTTCTTCGCGAGCAAGCTCGCTCCTACAGTGTTAGCGTTGCCGTTATTGTTGATTTTGCGGGAACGGCACACTGATGCACTTTGGAAAATGGATACACACCGGCACTCTGCTGGTCGGCTTAAGCTTCTTGTTGGGCGGCTGCGCCAGCGTTTCACCGACTTCCACCCCGGCAAGCCTGGATAAGTTGTTAAGCGACCCGGCGCTGCACGGCGCTACCGTCTCGCTGATGGTGCGCGATGCCCGCAGTGGCGCCACGCTCTATCAGCACAACCCTCGTACCCGGCTGGTGCCGGCGTCCAATCTCAAATTGCTGACCACTGCCGCAGCGATGGATGTACTGGGACCGCAATACCGCTTCGCCACCCAACTGCTGAGCAACGGCATACGCCAGGGCGACCGCCTGACCGGCAATCTGTACCTGCGTGGCCTGGGTGACCCAAGCATTCAGTTTGCCGATTACCAGGCGCTGGCCGCGCAGTTGGCCAGCCAGGGCGTACGCCAGGTACAAGGCGATCTGGTGTTCGACGACACCTGGTTCGATGCCGAGCGATTGGGGGTGGATTGGTCCCATGACGATGAAACCACCTACTACGGCGCGCAGATTTCGGCGCTGACCGTGGCGCCCAATGCGGATTTTGATGCGGGCAGCGTACTGGTTACGGCCAAGGCGCCATTGCGGAACGGCTCGCCGGTGAGTGTCGATATTTTCCCGCCTACTGATTACCTGCAACTGAGCAACCGTGCCATGAGCGGACCGGGCAACAGCTATGGAATCAATCGCCGTCACGGCACCAACCTGTTGCAACTCAGCGGCGCAGTAGCGCCGGGAAAGCAGAGCCAGCAATTGGTCAGCGTCTGGGAGCCAACGCAACTGGTCGCGAATCTGTTTGAACAGGCCCTGGCGCAACAGGGCATTACCGTACTGGGGCGTCGGGTGATGGGCGGGGCAAGCCCGGCGGCGGTAACGGTGCTGGCCGAGCACCAATCGGCGCCGTTACAGGCGTTGATCACACCGCTGCTCAAGCTTTCGAACAACAATATGTCTGAAGCCTTGCTCAAGGCCATGGGGCGCAAGACGGCCAATAGCGGCACGGCAGCGGCGGGCGCTGTGGCGGTGGCCGGGTTCCTCAAGCGCCAGGGGCTGGACACCGCCACGTTCAACCAGGTCGACGGCTCCGGCCTGTCACGGCGCAACCTGGTGTCGTCGCAAACCCTCACCGACCTGCTGCTGGCCGCCAGCAAACAGCCGTGGTTCGACGCCTGGTACAACGCGCTGCCGATTGCCGGCAACACCGACCGCATGACCGGCGGCAGCCTGCGCTATCGCTTGCGCGACACGCAGGCGCAAAACAACCTGCACGCCAAGACCGGCTCCATGGGCGGCGTTTCGTCATTGAGTGGATACATCACCACTGCCGGCGGGCGCAAGCTGGTGTTCTCGATGCTGACCAACAACTACGTGGTAGCCGGCGCGCAGGTCAAGGCGTTGGAGGATCGCGTGGCCGTGGCGCTGGCGCGCAGCGACGAGTGATTCAGGGCTGATAGCCCATCCGCCAACTCACGGCCCGGGTCGCCGCCAGCAAGTGCTGCGCCGCCGGGCCATCTTCATCGGCATGGAAAAGCGAGGTTGGGCCGACCACGGTCATCACCGCCGCGACTTGCCCGACCGCATTGAACACCGGCGCCGACAACGCATCCACGCCGGGCATCAGCAGGCCATGTACAAAGTGCAGGCCGCGGCTGCGGATTTGCTCGCACACGCTGGCATAGGCCTGATCGTCCGCCAAGGTGTGAGCGGTGCCGGCTTGAACCTCGCGTTCGCGCAGCTCCACGGTTTCCCGCGACGGCAAGTAGGCGCTGAACACCAGCCCGGTGGACGAACTGAGCAGCGGCAACACCGAGCCCAACTGCGTCACCACGGTGACGGCGCGCACTGCCGGCTCAATCTGCACCACGGTCGCGCCCTGGTTGCCCCACACCGCCAGAAAGCAGGTTTCATTCAACTCATCGCGCAGTTCGGCCAGGGGCATGGCGCCGACTTTCAACACATCCATGCTGCCCAGCGCCGCCAGCCCCACGCGCAACGCTTCGCGGCCCAGGCCGTAATGGTTGGTGGCGCTGTTCTGTTCGGCAAAACCCGAGGCGATCAGCGCCTGCAAATAGCGGTGGACCTTGCTCGCCGGCATCTGCACATGCTCGGCCAGGCGTGACAGCGAGGTGGCCGGGGACAGTTCGGCCAGGGCCTTGAGAATATCGGTGCCGACTTCCGCCGAGCGGACTTTCTGTTTACCGGTGTCGCGGGGCTTTTCCATGGAAGGGCGAGAATCCGAGAGATGAATGGGCGTCTTTATAGCTTGACGGTCGACAGTGATCAAATTACGTTGTGCGTAACTGGATTACGATAAAAACAACTTCTGCACAGAGGAAGATCCATGGACCTCGAATACCTGTCGGGTTTCGGCAACGAATTCGCCAGCGAAGCCTTGCCTGGCGCGCTGCCGGTCGGCCAGAACTCGCCGCAAAAAGCCCCCTACGGGCTCTACACCGAACTGTTTTCCGGCACTGCCTTCACCATGGCGCGTAGCGAAGCCCGGCGCACCTGGTTGTACCGCATCCAGCCGTCCGCCAATCACCCGGCGTTCGTCAAACTTGCGCGGCAATTGGCCGGTGGCCCGCTGGGGGCGGTGACGCCCAACCGCCTGCGCTGGAACCCGCTGGATATTCCGAGTGAACCCACGGACTTTATCGATGGACTGGTCGGCATGGTTGCCAACTCGGGGTCGGAAAAACCTTCGGGCATCAGCATTTATAACTACCGCGCCAATCGTTCCATGGAGCGCGTGTTCTTCAACGCCGACGGCGAGTTGCTGATCGTGCCGGAGCAGGGCCGCTTGCGCATCGCCACCGAACTGGGCGTGCTGGATGTCGAGCCGCTGGAAATCGTGGTGCTGCCCCGTGGCCTCAAGTTCCGTGTCGAACTGCTGGACGCGCAAGCCCGCGGCTACGTCGCTGAAAACCATGGCGCCCCGCTGCGCCTGCCTGACCTGGGGCCGATTGGCAGCAACGGCCTGGCTAACCCGCGCGATTTCCTCACGCCCGTCGCCCGTTACGAAGACCTCAAGCAACCGACCACGCTGGTACAGAAATTCCTCGGCGAACTGTGGGCCTGCGAGCTGGATCACTCACCGCTCAACGTGGTCGCCTGGCACGGTAATAACGTGCCGTACAAATACGACCTGCGTCGCTTCAACACCATTGGCACGGTGAGTTTTGACCATCCGGATCCGTCGATCTTCACCGTGCTGACCTCGCCCACCAGCGTGCACGGCCTGGCCAACCTCGACTTCGTGATCTTCCCGCCGCGCTGGATGGTGGCCGAGAACACCTTCCGGCCGCCGTGGTTCCATCGCAACCTCATGAACGAATACATGGGCCTGATCCAGGGCGCCTACGATGCCAAGGCCGAAGGCTTCCTGCCGGGCGGCGCGTCGCTGCACAGTTGTATGAGCGCCCACGGCCCGGATGGCGAAACTTGCACCAAGGCCATCAACGTGGACCTGGCGCCGCACAAGATCGATAACACCATGGCCTTCATGTTCGAGACCAGCCAAGTGCTGCGTCCGACCCAGTTCGCCCTGGAGTGCCCCCAACTGCAACCTGCTTACGACGCGTGCTGGGCCTCGCTGCCCGCCACCTTCAACCCGAACCGGAGATAACCCATGACTCAACCAACGCAGACCCGCAGCTGGGTGGCCTCGGCCAATGGTCACGCGGATTTCCCCCTGCAAAACCTGCCCCTGGGCGTGTTCAGTATCAACGGCTCGGCCCCGCGCAGTGGCGTGGCGATTGGCGACATGATCCTCGACCTGCACGCCGCGCTGGATGAGTTTGACGGTGACGCCCGGCGCGCCGTCGAAGCCACTGCGGGCGGGCAGTTGAACGCGTTTTTCGAACTGGGCCGTGGGCCTCGCGTTGCCCTGCGCCAGCGCCTGCTGGAACTGCTGGCCGAAGGCAGCAAGCTGCAAACCCGCGAGGCGCAAGTGCTGCACCGTGCCGCCGATTGCCAGATGCACCTGCCGGCCAAGATCAATGACTACACCGACTTCTACGTCGGCATCGAGCACGCGCAAAACGTCGGCAAATTGTTCCGCCCCGATAACCCGCTGTTGCCGAACTACAAGTACGTGCCGATTGGTTACCACGGCCGTGCCTCGACCATTCGTCCCTCGGGTACAGAGGTGCGACGCCCTAAGGGCCAGACCTTGCCAGCCGGTCAGTCCGAGCCGACCTTTGGCCCATGCGCGCGCCTGGACTATGAGTTGGAGCTGGGCATCTGGATCGGCCAGGGCAATGCCATGGGCGATGCGATTGCCATTGGTGATGCCGCCGAGCATATCGCCGGTTTCTGCCTGCTCAACGACTGGTCGGCGCGGGATATCCAGGCCTGGGAGTACCAGCCGCTGGGGCCGTTCTTGTCGAAAAGCTTTATCACCAGCATCTCGCCGTGGGTGGTGACTGCCGAAGCCTTGGAGCCTTTCCGCAAAGCCCAGCCGCCGCGCCCTGAAGGTGATCCGCAACCGCTGCCTTACCTGCTGGATAAGCGCGATCAGAACGCGGGCGCTTTTGATATCGAACTGGAAGTGCTGCTCACCACGGCCTCGATGCGTGAGCAAAACCTGCCCGCCCATCGCCTGACCCTGAGCAACACCGAGCATATGTACTGGACCGTGGCGCAAATGGTGGCGCACCACAGCGTCAATGGCTGCCAGTTGCAGGCGGGTGACCTGTTTGGTTCGGGCACGTTGTCTGGCCCGCAGCCGGGGCAGTTCGGCAGCCTGTTGGAAATTACCGAAGGCGGCAAGAAGCCGATTGAATTGGCCTCCGGCGAGGTACGTAAATTCCTTGAAGACGGCGACGAAATCATTCTGCGTGCCCGTTGCAGCCGCGAGGGCTTTGCCTCCATCGGCTTCGGCGAATGCCGCGGTACCGTGGTCGCGGCGCGCTGAGAGGGCAGGGCCATGGAACTCTATACTTACTACCGTTCCACCGCGTCGTATCGAGTACGTATTGCCCTGGCCCTCAAAGGCCTGGATTTCACCGCGCTGCCGGTCAACCTGCTGGTGCCGGCAGGCGGCGCCAACCGCCAGCCTGAATACCTGGCGATCAACCCCCAAGGGCGCGTGCCGGCGTTGCGTACTGATGAAGGGGCGTTGTTGATCCAGTCACAGGCGATCATCGAGTACCTGGAAGAGCGTTATCCCCAGGTGCCGATGTTCTCCAGGGATTTGCTCGCCAGGGCTCATGAGCGGGCGGTGGCGTCGATCATCGCCTGTGATATCCACCCGTTGCATAACTCCAGCACCCAGAACTTGCTGCGCAAGTGGGGGCACGATGAGGCGCAATTGCTGGAGTGGATCGGGCACTGGATCAGCCAGGGCCTGGGCGCTGTGGAGCAGTTGATTGGCGACACAGGGTTTTGCTTTGGCGAGCAGCCGGGCTTGGCCGATGCGTTTCTGATCCCGCAGTTGTATGCGGCCGAGCGCTTCAAGGTGCCCTTGGCGGCATACCCACGCATTGGGCGGGTGGCGGCGTTGGCGGCCCAACATCCAGCCTTCATGCAGGCCCACCCCGCCAATCAACCTGACACCCCCTGAACCCCCTGTAATGATCGTTCCTACGCTCAGCGTGGGAACGCCTCATGTGGCGCTCTGCGTCACGGCTCTAAAAACGGACGCGGAGCATCCAGGGCTGTATGCCCACGCAGAGCGTGGGAACAATCATAAAAAAACAGGTACCTAGCGATGCACAATCAGATTGCCAGCTTTCGTGCGGCACTCGACGCCCGTCCGGTGTCGCGCTACCAATGGTTGATTCTCCTGCTGCTGGCACTGTTACTGGTCACCGATGGCTATGACGCCCAGGTGCTGGGCTATGTAGTGCCGGCGCTGGCCCAGGATTGGGGCCTGGAAAAGTCCGCGTTTGGCCCCGTGTTCAGCGCCAACCTGCTGGGCCTCACCCTGGGCTCGCTGTTGGTGACACCGCTGGCGGATCGGTTCGGCGTGCGACGTATCCTGCTGGCATGCGTGCTGATCTACGCCAGCCTCACGGTACTGATGGTGTTCGCCAATTCCCTGACCACGTTGATGGCGGCGCGGTTTATCTGCGGCATTGGCATGGGCGGTGCGATGCCCAGTGCCATGGCATTGATGTCTGAATACTCGCCGCCGCGGATGCGCACCTTGATGGTGACCCTGGCGGCCTGCGGCTTCTCGTTCGGCGGCGCAGCAGGCGGCTTTGTGGCGGCCGGGTTTATCGATGGTTTTGGTTGGCAGGCTGTGTTCCTGGCGGGTGGTGTGACGCCGCTGCTGCTGTTCCCGTTCCTGGTGTGGCTGTTGCCCGAATCCTTGCCGCGCCTGTTGCGCGATGCGCCGCCGTATCTGCGTTTGCGCAAAGTCACGGCGCGGATGCTGCCCGATTGGCAACCGCCACCGGCGACCGAAGCTGAAAACTTGCAGGAGCAGGGCAGCAAACTGACGGTGGTGGAGCTGTTTCGCAACGGCTACGCGCGCCCGACGCTGCTGATCTGGGCGACTTTCTTTGTCAGCCTGATCCTGCTGTATTTCATGATCAGTTGGTTGCCGTCGCTATTGCTCGAAAGCGGCCTGGCGTTGAACGAAGCCAACCTGGTCACCTCCATGTTCCTGTTCGCTGGCACCTTGGGCGCCATCCTCATGGCCTGGTTTGCCGACCGTCTGAAAAGCAAAGTGCGGTTGCTGTCCGGCGTGCTGGCGGCGGCAGCGCTGTGCACCATCCTGCTGGGCTTGAACCACGACAACCCACGCTACCTGGTGGCCTGCGTGTTTGCAGCAGGGTTCTGCATCATCGGCGGGCAACTGACCCTCAATGCCTTCGCGAGCAACTTCTACCCGGCGCACGTGCGCGCCACCGGCACGGGTTGGGCGTTGGGTGTGGGGCGATTCGGATCGATTCTGGGACCGCTGTTTGGCAGCCTGCTGCTGGCGATGCATATACCGGTCGAGCAGATTTTCTTCTTCTGCGCGATTCCGGCGGTGATTGCAGCGTTGTTGATTATTCAGGTGCGGGCGCCTTCACTGTAGGAGCGAGCTTGCTCGCGAAGGCCGCAAGGACAGCGCGTTAAACCAGGATGCCTGCGTTATCGTTCACGTTCTTCGCGAGCAAGCTCGCTCCTACAGGGGTCAGTGCACCACTGAGTTGGGCGGCAGGTGCCCCAGCCGCTCGGTCAGGCGCAGGCGCTGAATCGGGTCGTCGCTGAGCAGCAGGGCGTGTTCCAGGTCGAAGCGTTCGGCGCTGGGGCAGTCCAGGCGTTGATACAGGCTGGCCCGCGCCAGGTAGTCGGAGGCGCTGGCGTTGCCCAGTTCCAGTACGCGCTCGGCGTCCACCAGGGCGGCCAGTGGCTCGTCGTTGGCAAGGTAGAGTTGGCGCAGGTTGCGCGACAGCCGTTGCAGGATGGCCCGTGGCTCGGCGGTCAGCAGGTGATCGGCCTGCAATTTCAGCTTCGCCCCGTACTGGCGCGCCAGCAACTCGCGACAGTCGTTGGGGTACAGGCGCCGGCCGCCGCAAGGGTCCAACAGGTGGTCGGCTCCCGGTACCCGCAGCAGGAAGTGCCCAGGGAAGTTCACGCCGACCAGGGGGATATCCAGGCGCCGTGCCATCTCCAGTGCGATCAGGCCCATGGCCAAGGGTTGCCCGCGTTTGCGTTGCAGCACTTTGTCCAGCAGCGCGGCGGCGGGGCGCAACGGCGTGTGGTCATCCTGGGCAAACCCCAGGTCATTCATGCGCCGCAGCAGCGGCTGGCCGAGTTCATCCGCCGGTAGCAGGGGCATGCCCAGGCTGACCTGTTGTTGTAGCGCGCCAAGGTCGTGCAGGATCAACGCCGGCTGCACGCTGGCGTCATGCTCGGCAGCAATCCACAGCGCGGCCTCAAACAGCGCGGGGGGTGAACGGTCCAGGCAGGCGAAAAAGGCGGTGCGGGGATTCATTGAGTTCTCCGGCATATGCCCCCGTTTTAGCCTTGCTGCGAATTTTCGTCCAGCATCTTGAGAGATATCCCACGCTCTTATGTCGTAGATCCCACGAAAACGCGCGGCTTATTCCAGCGCAATCCAGCAGTTTTCTGCCGCAAGCCTATACTTGGCCCACTACCAGAAGTGATTCGGGAGCCCATTGATGTTTGCGCTCATGCACAGCACCCGCCTTGAATCGCTGCACCTGAGCGTTGATCCGGTGACCGGCTTGAAGGCGATCATCGCCATCCACAACAGTCGCCTGGGCCCAGCGTTGGGTGGCTGTCGCTACCTGGCTTACCCTAATGATGAAACCGCCGTGGCCGATGCTGCGCGGCTGGCCCAAGGTATGAGCTACAAAGCCGCGCTGGCCGGACTGCCGGTGGGCGGCGGCACGGCGGTGATCATCCGCCCCGTGCACGTGGAAAGCCGTGCGGCGCTGTTCGAGGCGTTTGGCCGTTGTGTGGAAAAACTCGACGGCCGCTTCATCACCTCGATCGACAGCGGTACCTCGGTCGCCGACATGGACTGCATTGCCCAGAACACTCGCTTTGTCACCAGCACCACCGCCGCCGGAGACCCTGCACCTCATGCTGCCATGGGGGTGTTTGCCGGTATCCGCACTACCGCCATGGCGCGCCTGGGCAGCGACAACCTCGAGGGCCTGCGCGTCGCGGTGCAAGGCCTGGGGAATGTCGGTTATGCCCTGGCCGAACAATTGCACGCCGCCGGTGCCGAGCTGCTGGTCAGCGACATCGACCACGGCAAGGTGCAACTGGCCATGGAGCAACTGGGTGCCCACCCGATTGCCAACGACGCCTTGCTCAGCACGCCCTGCGACATCCTCGCACCGTGCGGCGTGGGCGCCGTATTCAACCGTAACAGCGTCGGCCAGTTGCGTTGCGCCGCCGTGGCGGGTTCGGCCAGCGCTCAACTGACCAACCTGGACATCGCCGACCAATTGGAAGGCCGCGGCATCCTCTACGCACCGGACTATGTGATCAACTCTGGCGGGCTGATCTACGTCGCCCTCAAACACGCCGGTACCGACCTGCCAGGCATCACCGCGCACCTGTCGAACATCGGCAGCCGCCTGACCGAAATCTTTGCCCACGCCCAAGCCGAAAAACGCTCCCCCGCGCGGGTGGCCGATGAACTGGCCGAACGCTTGCTGTACAAATAGGCCAGGCATTAAAAAGGCCCTGAATCCATGATTCAGGGCCTGTTCAATTCGGGCTTTACTCCGCCGCCGGGTTCAGCAACTCGGACAATGCGTCCGGTTGGCTCTTGAACGCCTTGGCAAATACATCACGGTTCTTCGCCATGTAGATCCCGGCTTCTTCCACCTGCTGCTCGCTCAACGACGGCACGGCTTTTTGCAACACCTCTGCCAGCAACTCAGCGAGTTCAAGCATCTTGTCATGACGGTCAGCTTCGGCTTTATCCATGAACAAACGCTCCAGATCTCGGCTGCTGCGGTATACCACTTCGACGGCCATTCACCACCTCACATGCCTTCACGATAGTTGTCTTTTGCGACTACTGTATTTATATACAGCGAAAAGGATAAGCCAAACGTCGGGGTTTGGGTAGTAGGTTTTTAATGTAGTTGGGAAATAGGGGGCTGAACCGGAAATTTCGCACGGCACGCTGAGGTCGATGGTCGATCGTTCCCACGCTCCGCGTGGGAATGCATCCCATGACGCTCCGCGTCACCCACGAGCAGGTCTGAGGGACGCGGAGCGTCCCAGGCGGGGTTCCCACCCGGAGCGTGGGAACGATCGGGGGGTAATTTAAGTGCCTCGTGTCACACGGCCACCATCTTATTTCCCAGCCCTGGCCTTTTTTCTGCATGCAGAACAACCGTCACGTCCACCCCGCATTATCCGGTCGAGCCGACCTAAGGAAGCATCATCGTGAAAATCAATTGGGCCGAAAGGCTGCGTCAGCAAGTACACGGGCTGGCCGAGTCGCTGGGTAATCTGTTTGTCGAGTCGTTCCATTACCTGGCGCTGTTCGCCATTGGTGCGGTGACCGCCTGGGCGGCGGTGATGGAATTTCTGGGGATGCTGGAGAACGGGCACATCAAGATCGATGACATCTTGCTGTTGTTCATCTACCTGGAATTGGGCGCGATGGTCGGGATTTACTTCAAGACCAACCACATGCCGGTGCGCTTTCTGATCTACGTGGCAATCACCGCGCTCACGCGTTTGCTGATCTCCAACGTGTCCCACCACAACCCGCCGGACCTGGGCATCATCTACCTGTGCGGCGGTATTTTGCTGTTGGCGTTTGCGATCCTGGTGGTGCGCTATGCGTCGTCGGCCTTCCCTTCGGTGAAGGTCGAAAGCCCGCGTCGCAAGGGCGAAGCGAGCCTTGAGACCGAGAAAGGCGAGCTTTAAAGCCCGACGCTGAAGGGCAGGGTACGGGCGGGCGGTCGCTGCAGGAGTTTGTGGCTGTCGCCGTCCGTCATCAGCTCCAGGATTTCCACGGCGCTGTGGCCCTGTTCGATGGCGATGCCGAACTGGATGCTTTGCACCAGGCGCCTGAGGCGTTGCGGGTCGTTGCGTTGTTCGGCGCTGATCATGCGCTTGGCCACTACGCCAGTCTCGTCAGAGAGGGTGAGCATGATGCTGCCGTCCAGCCGTTGGATGCTCAGGTTGACGCGGTATTGGGGGCTGAACGTGTCGGTGATGATCTGAAAAGGATTGTCCATGGTGCGTTACCGCCTGATAAGAACATGCAGTCATTGACGGCCGGTGTCGGGATTAGTTCGCATCGCCTGACCACTGGCCAAATTCCGTTTTCCTCAAAAGTTCTACAGCAAAGGCCGTGCCGTACAGCGATTTACCCGGCACAGAAATCCAAATCTGGGAGCGGGCTTGCCCGCGATTGCGGTGTATCAGCCAATCAATAGTTGGCTGAATGATCGCTATCGCGGGCAAGCCCGCTCCCACATTGGATGTATGTCGTGAGCTAATTCAGGGCATTACGGAAAAAACGATCGCAGACAGCGCAATCAGCCCGATCACCACCACAAATACATTGGATGCCTGGCCTGAATACTGGCGCAAAGATGGCACTCGGCGGATGGCGTACATCGGCATCAGGAACAGCAGGCACGCGATGATCGGCCCGCCCATGGTTTCGATCATGCCCAGGATGCTCGGGTTGAAGGTGGCCACGGCCCAGCAGGTCAGCACCATGAACAACGCGGTGCAGCGTTCCAGCCATTTCGCCGACATCGAACGGTTGCGCCCACGCAGGGATTTGACGATCAGCCCCTGGAAGCCTTCGCTGGCACCAATGTAGTGACCCAGGAAGGACTTGGTAATCGCCACCAGCGCGATCAACGGTGCGGCGTAGGCAATCACCGGCGTCTGGAAGTGGTTGGCCAGGTACGACAGGATCGAGATGTTCTGCGCCTTGGCAGCGGCCAGGTCAGCCGGTGACAGCGCCAGCACGCAGCTGAAGCAGAAGAACATCACGGTCAGCACCATCATGCCGTGGGCGGTGGCCAGGATGCCGCTGCTTTTGCGCTCGGCCTGGGCGCCGTAGACGCGCTTCTGGTCCACGGCAAAGGCGGAGATGATCGGCGAATGGTTGAACGAGAACACCATCACCGGGATCGCCAGCCACAGCGTTTTGAAGAACAGCGGCAGCGGCATGCCTTCGCTGGCCGAGGCGAAGAACGCGCCGTTCCAGTTGGGAATCAGGCTGAATGCCAGCAGCAGCAAGGCGGCAACGAAGGGGTACACCAGCACGCTCATGGCCTTGACGATCACGCCCTGGCCACAGCGCACAATGGCCATCAGGCCGAGGATCAGCACCAGCGACAGAATCGCCCGTGGCGGCGGCGCCATGTGCAATTGGTGCTCCATGAAACTGCCCAGGGTGTTGGTCAGCGCCACGCTGTACACCAGCAGGATCGGGAAGATCGCAAAGAAATACAGCAGGGTGATCAGCTTGCCGGCGCCGACACCAAAGTGTTCCTCGACCACTTCGGTGATGTCGCCGGATTTGCCCGACAGCACAAAGCGCGTCAGCCCACGGTGGGCGAAGAAGGTCATCGGAAATGCCAGCAATGCCAGCACGATCAGAGGCCAGAAGCCGCCTACGCCGGCATTGATCGGCAGGAACAGGGTGCCCGCGCCGATGGCGGTGCCATAGAGGCCGAGCATCCAGGTGGTATCGTGTTTGGTCCAGCCGGTGGTTACTGTGCTTTCTCTGACATCGGGATTTTCGGCAGCAGGTGTACGTACATCATTCATCGGTATTGCCTCGTTATTATTTTTGCGCGGGCTCACGTTGGGGCGGGTAGCAGTGCTCCGATCAGCACTCCACCCAGCTGACCGCCAGGCCGCCCCGTGAAGTTTCTTTGTATTTGTCATGCATATCGGCGCCGGTATCGCGCATGGTGCGGATGACCCGGTCGAGGGAGATGAAGTGTTTGCCGTCGCCGCGCAGGGCCATCTGCGTGGCGTTGATCGCCTTGACCGCCGCAATGGCATTGCGCTCGATGCAGGGCACCTGTACCAGGCCACCGACCGGGTCGCAGGTCAGGCCGAGGTTGTGTTCCAGGCCGATTTCGGCGGCGTTTTCCAGTTGCTCCGGGGTGGCCCCGAGGATATCGGCCAGGCCGGCAGCGGCCATGGCGCAGGCCGAGCCCACCTCGCCCTGGCAGCCGACTTCGGCGCCGGAGATGGAGGCGTTTTTCTTGCAGAGGATGCCGACGGCAGCGGCGGCCAGGAAGAAATTGACCACGTCGTCGTCAGACGCGTCGGCGTTGAATTTCATGTAGTAATGCAGCACTGCCGGGATAATTCCGGCCGCGCCATTGGTCGGGGCGGTGACCATGCGCCCGCCGGCGGCGTTTTCTTCGTTGACGGCGAGGGCGAACAGGTTGACCCATTCCATCGCCGACAAGGTCGAGGTGATCACGTTAGGCTTGCCGATTTCCAACAGGTTGCGATGCAACTTCGCGGCGCGACGGGGCACATCCAGGCCACCGGGCAGGATGCCTTCATCGCGCAGGCCCTGTTCCACGCACTCGCGCATCACCGACCAGATATGCAGCAGGCCGCTGCGGATCTCTTCGTCGCTGCGCCACGCCCGTTCGTTGGCCATCATCAGTTCGGATACCCGCAGGCCGTGCTTGTTGCACAAGGCCAACAGTTCTACGGCACTGGAAAAGTCGTAGGGCAATTGCACGTCGCTGGTCGGCGCAATGCCTGATGCAGCTTCGGCGGCTTCGATGATGAAACCACCGCCCACCGAGTAATAGGTTTGTTCGCTCAGCAGGCCGCTGTCGCCATAGGCGTGCAAGGACATGGCGTTGGGGTGGTACGGCAGGCTTTCGTCCAGCAGCAGCAAGTCGGTGTGCCAGTTGAAAGCAATTGCCTGAGAGCCCGCCAGCAGCAATTGGCCGGACTCGCGCAGTTGCTGGATACGCGCATTGATCGAGGTGGGGTCGACGCGGTCTGGCCATTCACCCATCAAGCCCATGACACAGGCGCGGTCGGTGGCATGGCCAACACCGGTAGCGGACAGCGAGCCATACAGGCGCACTTCGACGCGACGGGTTTGGCTGAGCAAATGCAGGTCGGTCAGGGCTTGGGCGAATGTCGCGGCAGCGCGCATCGGGCCGACGGTGTGGGAACTGGAAGGGCCGATGCCCACCTTGAATAGATCGAAAACACTGATAGCCATGCTAAAGCCTTACAAGCAATGGAGTAGAAATCGCTGCCATGTTTTGTAGAGCAGGCGGAATTGGCGCGATACTGAGCCTCTGGATCAGTACTGACCAACGAATTATCCTAAGACACCCTTTAGCAGGACTAAACGCTATGACTCGCCCCCTCCACGGCCAGACCTATGTCTGGCTGCATGTGTTTTCCTGCGCTGCGCGGCATCTATCGTTCACCCGCTGCGCCGAAGAACTGCACATCACGCCGGGAGCGGTGAGCCAACAAATTCGCCAGTTAGAAGAGCGCCTGGGCTTTCGACTGTTTCATCGGCGTGCGCGAGGCGTTGAACTCAGCGCCGAGGGGCAGCGCCTGGCGGCCGTTGTGGGGGAGGCTTATGGCAGCATTGATGCCGAACTGCAGCGCCTGGACGCCGGGATGATCAGCGGCACCTTGCGCCTGCGTTCGATCCCCTCGTTTCTGGGCAAGTGGCTGACCCCGCGTCTGCCGCGTTTTCAGCAGCGTTTTCCGGACATTCAACTGCGCATGGTCGCCGAAGACAGCAGCATCGCCCTGCATGAAGGCGACTTCGACCTGGCCATCGACCTCAACGACGGCAGCTACCCTGGCTTGTTATCCACAGCCCTGTTGGACGAACAGATATTCCCGGTGTGCGCCCCCAGCCTGTTGCGTGGCCGCCCACCCTTGCATGGCCCGGCGGATCTGGCGCATTTCCCGCTGCTGCACGACATCACGGCCTGGCGTGGGAGTTATGAATATGCCGAGTGGGAGTTTTACCTCAATGCCATCGGCTACCACGGTGCCGACGTACGACGCGGGCACACCTTCAACCGCAACCACTTGACCATCGAAGCCGCCATCGCCGGCATGGGCGTGGCGATTGCGCGGCGCACCTTGCTGAACGATGAGCTGGAGCGCGGCACCTTGATCGTGCCGTTCGGCCTGGCCGTGCCCAACCATAAACGCTACGTGCTGCTGTATGCGCCGGGCGCGTTGAACCATCCGGGCGTGCGTGCGGTGCATGACTGGCTGGTGGAGGAAGCGGGTATTTTTCGCAGCTTGCACCCGTTGGGAGAGGGGCAATTGTGAGGAAAACAGAACGTAAGAAGTTGTAACTAACTCCCCACCCTACCAGCGTTTTTGCTCGTCGTCAGGGTTAATTTGTAATGTAGGATTTATCTTTGCAAAGGGGTTGAAATGTTTCAGCAGGTGCTCAATTGTGTAATCAAGAGGTCATGGTTTCACCACCCCGGTGTTGCAGTTTGTGACCTCTGGCGAGCTAGCTGAAATAAGGGAAGAACTATGCAAATCCAAGTCAATAGCGATAACCATATTGAAAGCAGCATCCGACTGGAGGAGTGGGTACGTACTACCATTGAGAGCACGCTCGAACGCTATGAAGAAGACCTGACCCGTGTAGAGGTCTACCTGCGGGACGAGAACGGCGACAAGCCCGGCCCCCACGATTTGAGTTGCCGTCTGGAAGCACGGCCAAAGGGCCATCAACCAGTTTCCGTGTGCCATAAAGCCGATACGCTGGAGCAAGCGATCGATGGCGCCGCAGTCAAGCTCGACCACGCACTGGAACATCTGTTTGGCAAACTGCAAGGCAAGCCGCGCGCTGCCGGTAAAAACCAGCCAATCAACAAAGTGAACGAAGACGCTTTGGAAGAGGAATTCCTGGAAAACGAAAACGCTGCCATTAA
The DNA here is from genome assembly GCF_052046095.1 of Pseudomonas sp. 22072. Classification (NCBI taxonomy): domain Bacteria; kingdom Pseudomonadati; phylum Pseudomonadota; class Gammaproteobacteria; order Pseudomonadales; family Pseudomonadaceae; genus Pseudomonas; species Pseudomonas sp. 22072. Next base: position 223,278 of record NZ_JBQEQE010000005.1, on the reverse strand, counting down.
CGGCTGATTGTTTTTTCATTCCCCCACTGAAAACGGGCCTGCACATGCAGGCCCGTTTTTCGTTCAGCGCTCACGCCGGAAGAAATGCCGGCTCAGCAGCGCCAGCCCGCAGGCGCCCAACCCCGCAAACAGCATGGCCCAGCCGGCGCCGCTGCGCAGTGCTGTTTGCGCATCCAGGATGGTCAGCCCCGGGGCATCCAACTTGCCGGCGGCAATATGCTGGCTGAGGCTTGCCCACTCCATTGCCGTGCTGTCAGGCAGCACATGGGCCAGGTTGTGGCTGATCCCTAACAACAACACAAGGCCCATCAGCGCGATATTGAGCGCCAGGGTGATCAGCCGTGCGCTGAAGTCGATGCCCGAGGCCATGCCTGCGCGGTCATTCGAGACGGCGCCGGTGGTGGTGTTGGTGGTCGGCGAATTGGTCAACGCCAGTCCGATACCGGCGATCACGCAACTGAGCAGCACCAGCGCCACGTTGGGTTGTTCGGCGTAATTAACGGCGGCCATTCCCATGAACCCTGCGCCCATTACCCCCAGGCCCAGGGGAATGATGCGTTCGGCGCCAAAGCGTAGGGCCAGGCGTTCGGCCAGCGGCGGTACCAGCAAAGTCGGCAAGGTGTAGGCGAGCAAGGCGGCGCCTGTGGTCAGCGTGTCGTAACCCAGGCCCGCCTGGAAGTACAACGGCAGGTAAATCATGAACGGCCAGAAGCTGAAGTTCATGCCGATCGAGCCCATCAACGCGCCATTGAAACGTTGGATGCGGAACACCGAGAAGTCGAACATCGGATGGGCGCTGCGCCGCTCAATCAAGATAAACAGCAGCAGCCCGAAGACCGACAAACCAGCCCAGCCGAGCATCGCCGGGGCGCCAAAGCCGATTTCGCTGCCCTGGGTGATGAAATAAACCAGCGCAAACACCGTGAGTGTCATGGTTAGCATGCCGGCGATGTCGAGGCGATGGTTGGCCGGGTCGCGGGATTCCTGCACGCTGATGTGCAACAACGCCAAGGTGAGCAGGGTCAGCGGTACATGCACCAGGAACACCCAGCGCCAGTCCGCCACGGCCAGGATCATGGCTCCCACCATCGGTCCGAAACCCAGGCCCACGCCAGCGATCACGCCCCATATCGCAAAGGCCCGCGCACGCGCCGCCGGTTCGCGGAACTGATGGGACAAGATCGCAAATTGGCAAATCATCATGGCCCCGGCGCCAATGCCCTGGACGAAACGCGCCGCGATCACTGTCGGCGCATCGTTGGCCAAGCCACAGGCCAGCGAGGCCAGGGCGAATACCCACAGACACACCACCAGCACACGCCGACGACCGAAGCGATCCGCCAAGGTCCCCGCCGCCATCAGCACGCTGGTGCAGGCCAGAGTGTAGGCATTCATGATCCATTGGGCGTCTTGAAAACCCGTGCCCAGTTCCTGTTCCAGCGTCGGCAGGATGACCGGCACGCTGGAGATTTCCAGGCCGAACATCAGGGCCACCAGGCAGACGGCGGTGAGGGCCAGGCCGTTCCTGGCGGTGCGCGGGGGAGTGAGGGCCGAGAGTGCGCCGGCGCGGGGCATACGACATTCCTTTCGAAAGCGAGAGGGGCTATTCTCTCGGGAATCAGGTTCTTTATTGGCGATAATTTTTCCGTTAACAAGGGAATACAGGGCGACAATTAAGCATGGCTACCCCACGTTTTGATGGTGTCGAACTCTTTCTGCAGATTGTTGAAAGCGGCAACCTCACCGAAGCCGCCGAACGCCTGAACCTCACGCGTTCTGCGGTGGGCAAGGGCCTGGCGCGTCTGGAGGCGCGCCTGGGCACGTGCCTGTTACAGCGTTCCACCCGGCGCCAGCGGTTGACCGAGGACGGGCAGGCGTACTACGAGCATTGCCTGCGCGCATTGGCAGAGCTGGAGGCCGCCGAGTCCGTGTTGGAAAGCGGCCGCCAGCAACCTCGGGGGCGTTTGCGAGTGAGCGTGCCCCTGGCGTTTGGGCATCACTATGCCGCGCCAGCGTTGTGGGCCTTGCTGGATCGTTATCCGGAACTGGAAATCGACCTTTGTTTTTCCGACCGCATGATCGACTTGGTGCAGGAGGGCTTCGATATGGCCGTGCGCATCGGCCCGTTGCCCGACACCGACCGCCTGAGCGCACGGCGCCTGGGTCAGCAGGTCATGGGGCTGGCAGCGTCGCCGGCGTATTTGCAGCGCAAGGGTGCTATTGGCAGTATCGAAGACCTGGCCGCTCATCGTGGCATTGCCTACCGCAGCAACACCGCGCAGCGCTCGCGCCTGGCTTCGCCCTTGATCGTGGACGACCTCCAGGCGGTAGCCGATGCCGCCATCGCGGGCGTAGGCCTGGCCTGGTTGCCGAGTTGGTTGATTGCCCACTATGCGCTGCGCGGGCAGTTGCAGGCCGTGCTGCCCAGCTACCGTGAGCAACCTGCGCCGATCCATGTGATCTGGCCGACGGCGGCGCATATGCCGGCCAAGACGCGGTGTGCCATTGACGCGTTGGTGGCGGCCACCCCGAGTTGCCTGGCGGGCAGTTAGATCCTGAACATACTGAAAACCATCTGTAGGAGCGAGCTTGCTCGCGAAAAACGTCAACGATAACGCGTGTTTGCTGAATGAACGCGGCGCCTGTGAGTTTTTCGCGAGCAAGCTCGCTCCTACAAAATACAGTTAGAACGCGATAGAGGTTTGTACATACACCGTACGCGGCTCACCCACGTACTTGCCCTTGTTGTTGTCATCGAACGAGCGGGTGTAGTACTGCTTGTTGAAGATGTTCTTCACCCCCACCGCCACATTCAAGTCCGACAACTGCGGGCCGAAATCGTAGGCTGCGCGGCTGCTGAACAGCATGTAGCCGGGGATGCGCCCATTGGCACCGTCGGCGCTTTCGGCCTGGGTGTTGGCGTTGTCGGCGAACTGGCTGCTCTGGTAACTGCTGTCCACATTCAGCTTCCAAGGGCCTTCGGTGTAACCCACGCCGAGGGTGCCTTTGTGCTTGGAGGAGAAGGGCACGCGGTTGCCTTTGTTGGGGCCGTCTTCGCGGATGGTCGCATCCACATAGGCGTAGGTGGCGTACACATCGAAGCCGGCCAGTGCGGGGCTCAGGCCGTCGAGGGCGTAGTTGATGCTCGACTCGATGCCTTGGTGGCGAGTTTCACCGCGGGCGATCACGGTGTCGTTGGTCTGGTTGCTGTCGTACTGGTTGTCGAAGTTGATCAGGAATGCGCCGATTTCTGCGCGCAAGCTGCCGTTGTCGTAGCGCGTGCCGAGTTCCCAGGTGCGGGCTTTTTCCGGTTTCACTTCGCCACTGTTCACACGGTTGGGCATCTGGCTGTACTGCACGCTGCCGAACGAGCCTTCGGTGTTGGCGTAGAGGTTCCAATCATCGGTGAGGTGATAGAGCACGTTCAGCGCTGGCAGTGCGGTGTTGTAGTCGCCCTTGTATTTGACGTTGCTCAGGTTGTTAGTCTGCTGGGACTCGATCATCTCGTAGCGAATGCCTGGGGTGATGGTCCACTTGCCGATGTCGATGCGGTCGTCGATGAAGAACGCATTGGCTTCGGTGCCGCCGCGCGTGTCGCGGTCGTTGCGGCTGTTGGTGGTGGGGATTTGCTGGTTGACGGCAATCGGCGTGCGGTAGCGCAGCTCGTGGCCGGCTTCATTGATGTAGCGGTAGCCAACACCCACTTCGTGGCTGGTGGGGCCGAAGTCGAAGCCCTGGGCGAAGCGCGTTTCCAGGCCACGTACCCAATATTCCCGTGGCGACAGCGACAGGAAGCTGCCTTGGTCCAGGTAGCCGCTGCGCAGGGTCTTGGTGAAGAAACTGTTGACCGTGAATTCGCGGCGGTCCTGCTCGTAGCGATAGCCCACATTGAACATCGTGCGGCGGCCCCAGAACTTGTCATACGGGCGGGTGGACTGGTACGGATCAGCCTTGTAGTCCTTGACGTTCAAACCGCCCGGCATGTCGGCCTGGCCTTCGTAGTACTGCGCCATGGCGTTGAAGCTATTGGCGTCGTCCAACTGGTATTTGCCCTTGAGGATCAGGTCGTCGATGCGCGTGTTGCTGTTTTCGCGCCAGTCGCCGCCGCGGGTGCCGGAGTACAGCAGCGCGCCACCCAACCCATTGTCGGCGGTGCCGCCAGCCAGCAAGTTGCCGGTGGTCTTGAAGCCGTCGTGGCTGGAGGAGGGGCTGGTCTCGGTCTGCAAACCACCCTTGACCGTCGGCGCATCCGGGATGGCACGGGTGACGAAGTTGACGATGCCACCGACGTTTTGCGGGCCATAGCGCACCGCACCGCCGCCACGTACTACATCCACCGCGTCCATATTGCCCATGCTGATCGGCGCGAAGGAGAGTTGCGGCTGGCCGTAAGGCGCGAAGGGCACCGGGATGCCATCCATCAGCACGGTGGAGCGCGACGCCAGGCGCGGGTTGAGCCCGCGAATGCCGAAGTTCAGTGCCATGTCGTGGCTACCGGTGCCGTTGTTGTCCGGGGCGTTGACGCCAGGGATGCGGTTGAGCACATCGCGGGCCTGGGTGGCGCCCTGGCGTTCGAATTCTTCACGGCGGATCACATCTCGGGCGCCGGGGTGTTCGAACACGTTGGTTTGCGCCGCGTCACCGAGCCAGTCGCCGACCACGTTGGAGGTCTGCAACTCCAGTGTGGAGGGGGCGCCGGCCGGTTGCAGGCTGTAGGCGTTATCCCCCTCGGCGCGGGCTTGCAGGCCGGTGCCCTCCAGTAGTTTTTGCAGGCCCTCGGCAGTGCTGTAGCTGCCCGATAACCCAGGGCTTTGCATCCCTGCCGTCACGGCGGAGCCGAAGGACACCAGTACGCCGGCTTCGCGACCGAATTGATTCAGGGCCGCTTCCAGGGTGGTCGGGGCGATATGGTACGCCTTGGCGTCGGCTGCCATCACCGCCGGCAGTGTGGTCAGGCTGAGACTGGCACCGAGCAGGAGTTGGCGCAGTGTACGGGCGAGAAGCGTCGGGTGCTGGGGCATGAAGGGCGGTCCTGAGAAGGAAGGATCAAGGTGGCTTTCCTTCTCTGTCACGCCAGGTGCGGAAAACGGCTCACAGCTGCAAAAAATATTTCGAGCTCACCGCCCACTGTAGGAGCGAGCTTGCTCGCGAAGGTCGTCAACGATCACGCGGGTTGTCTGGTTTAACGCGGTGGGTTGAGGTTTTTCGCGAGCAAGCTCGCTCCTACAAAAAGCGCTATGCATCACGCACGTGCCTGCACGGTCACCCAATAACGGGTAAAGCGCCGCACTTTCACCGGCAGGCTGATCTCCAGCAGGTCAAGGATGCGTTCGCTGTCATCCAGTGGGTAACTGCCGGACAGCAGCAGGTTGGCGACTTGTGGATCGCAATGGAGCTGGCCGCGACGGTAGCGTCCCAATTCATTGAGGAAGTCTTCCAGGCGCATGTGTGCGGCCACCAGCATGCCGTCGGCCCAGGCGCCGCTGTTGGCGTCGGTGGGGCGCGGGGTGTCCCAGCCTTTGCGGGTGAAATTGACTTGGTGCGCGGCGTCGACACTAAGCGGCAGGCCGTTGTAGCGGTTGGGCATCACCTCGACCTGGCCGGCCAGTACCGCCAGTTGGGTGTGGTCGTTGAACTGGCGCACAGTCAAGCGCGCTGCCTGGCTGCTGAGCAGGCCCTGGCCGGTCAGCACGTGCAACGGCGCCTGGCCTGCACGGGCGGTGAGCAGGATTTCACCTTCAAGCAGGCGCACCAGGCGCTGTTGGCCGTCGAAATGCACATCCACCGCGCTGCCGGTGTTGAGCTGCAACTGGCTGCCGTCGGCCAGTTGTACTGTGCGGCGCTGGCCCACCGGGCTGCGATAGTCAGCCGTCAACGGCGGCAAGATATGTTGCTGGCGCAGACTCCAGGCGGCGGCCGAACCGGCACCCAGAATCAACAGCAATTTAAGCGCCTGACGTCGGCTGCTGGAGGTGGGCGCGTTCAACGCTGCGTGGGCCAGGGGCGAGGGCACGCCGCGCAGGCGTTGGTTGACGCGCTGGATCTGCTCCCAGGCGCGTTGGTGTTCGCTGTGGGCATTCAACCATTGCTGCCAGGCCGCCTGCTGGCGTGGGTTGAGCGCGCCTTGCTGCATTTCCAGCAACCAGTGCACGGCTTGTTCGGCGACTTGGCTGGAGACGTTCATAGGGCGAAGTAGCAGCGCATGGCCGCTTTGGTCAGGTGGCGTTTGACCGTGGCGATGGAGATGCCCAGTTGCGCGCCGATTTGCGCGTAGGTCAGGCCGTCGAGTTGGGCCAGCAGGAAGGCGCGTTTGACCTGCTTGGGCAAGCCGTCGAGCAGTTGGTCCAGTTCCAGCAGGGTCTGCAGGATGATTGCGCGGTCTTCTTCCGACGGCGCCACGTGTTCGGGCATCTGCGCCAAGGCCTCGAGGTAGGCGCGCTCCAGGTCTTGGCGACGGTAGAAGTTGAACAGCACGCGCTTGGCCACGGTGGTGAGGAAGGCGCGCGGCTCGATCAGCGTTGGCGCTTCCCGGGCACTGAGCACGCGGATAAAGGTGTCCTGAGCCAGGTCGGCGGCGTTTTCCGGGCAGCCGAGCTTGCGTCGCAACCAGCCGGTGAGCCAGTGGTGATGGTCGTTGTACAACACTTCGACGGGGTTGGACGGCTGCAACGCGATCACTCCGCAAGCATTCGACATGCTTTAGAGAACAAGAATTGTTCGCATTGTAGGGTGCATGACAAGGTTCGGCAATCGGCCAGGGCAGGTGATTCATCCGTTCTCTTTTGCTTATGAGAATATTTATCATTAATATTGCGCGCTGATGAACCAGGCGCCTGCCGCATGAAAAGCAAAACCTCATTGCCCGTTTCCTACCGCCTCGCCGTCACCTCGCGCGTGCTGGCGGCGGTGATTGGCGGTTATCTGATGGCCTCCCTGGCCGCCATCTGCCTGGCGCTCTGGCTGCCCACCTCCCGTGCCGATGCGGTGGTCACCGGCATGATGAGTTCCTTTGTGTTCTACCTGCTGGCGGTGCTCTGGTGTTTTGCCTGCCGCACGGCATGGCGCGCCTGGGCAGGGGTGATGGTGCCGAGCGCACTCTTGGCCACCCTGGCCGGCATTGGTTTCTGGATGGCTCGCACATGAAAGAGGGCTTTCGCCAGGCCATGGCATGGCTGCACACCTGGGCCGGCTTGATCTTCGGCTGGCTGCTGTTCGCGATTTTCCTGACGGGCACCCTGGCCTATTTCAAAGATGAAATAACCCACTGGATGCAGCCCGAAGTGCAGGTCCACCCTCTGGACGATGGGCGCAGCCTCACCGTCGCGCAAAACTATCTGCAACAGCAGGCGCCTACCGCCGCACGCTGGTTCATTACCTTGCCGAACCGCCGCGACCCCGGCTTGTCGGTGATGTGGCAAGACAAGGTCGAGCCCGGCAAGCGCGGTACTTTCATCCAGAAAGTGCTCGACCCCGTCACCGGCCAACCGGTGCAGGCCCGGGAAAGCAAGGGCGGCGAGTTCTTCTATCGTTTCCACTTCCAACTGCAAATGCCTTACCCGTGGGGCCGCTGGCTGTCGACCATCGCCGCCATGGTGATGTTTGTCGCGCTGATCACCGGCATCATCACCCACAAGAAAATCTTCAAGGACTTCTTCACCTTCCGCCCGCACAAAGGCCAGCGCTCCTGGCTGGACGGGCACAACGCGGTGGGGGTGCTGGTGCTGCCGTTTCACCTGATGATCACCTACAGCAGCCTGGTGATTTTCATGAGCATGGTCATGCCTGCGCCCATCGTGGCGTCCTACGGTGACGACAGCCGGGCGTTTTTCAGTGAGCTGTTCCCCGCTACTGACAATGCGCCGGCCCTCGGCCAGCCGGGCAAACTGCTGCCGTTGATGCCGATGTACCAGCAGGCGCGGGAGCAGTGGGCGGGTGGTCATGTAGGGCGTGTGGCGGTCAACAACCCCGGCGATGTCAACGCCTCGGTCAATGTGTTCCGCGCCGGCTCCGACAGCGTAGTGCATGCGTCGGGCAGTACGTTGTCGTTCAGCGGCACCACTGGCGAGCTGTTGCGGGCCAGTGCCGAGCCATCGTTGCCAGCGGTCGTTGGTGGGAGTTTCTACGGTTTGCACATGGGCCATTTCGCCGGTCCGGCGCTGCGCTGGCTGTACTTTATCTGCGGCCTGGCGGGCACGGCGATGATCGGCACAGGCTTGGTGATCTGGCTGGGCAAACGCCAGCTCAAACACGCCAAGGCCTCGGTGATGCCCTTTGAACTGCGTTTGGTGGAGGTGCTGAATATCGCCAACATGCCCGGATTGATGATCGCCATTGCAGCGTTTTTCTGGACCAACCGCCTGCTGCCGGTGAGCTTCACCGCGCGTTCCGACTGGGAAGTGCAGGCGTTCTTTATCGCCTGGGCCCTGAGCCTGTTGCACGCCTTGCTGCGGCGCGGTCGCCAGGGCTGGGTCGAGCAACTGAGCTTCGGCGCGCTGTTGTTTGCCGCCATTCCATTGCTCAACGCCATCACCACCTCGCATCACTTGGGTGTCTCTGTGCCAAGCGGCGACTGGGCGATGGCCGGCTTCGACCTCACCTGCCTGGCCAGTGGCGCGTTCCTCGCCTGGGCAGCCTGGAAGATGCACCACCGCAGCGCGCCGCTACCCAAGGCTGAGCGTGCCCGCGGGTTAACACTCAAGCAGCAGGCCAACTGATGCTTCTGGCGCTATTGATGTGCTACGCCGGGTTCATGGCACTGTGCTTGTCCACCGACCGTCACCACGGCGAACTGCTGCACAGCAAACCCACGCCCATTCGGCGCCTGGGGTTGCGGGTGGGCGGTTGGTTGCTGCTGGGCGTGTCGATCTGGCCATCGGTGCTGGGCGCCGGTTGGAGTCAGGGCCTGGTGGAGTGGTGCGCGGTGTTGATGCTCAGCGCCTTGCTACTGGTGTTGCTGTTGCCGTATCGGCCGAGGCTGGCCTTGATCCTCGCGGGGCTCGCTCTTCTGGCCAGCCCTGTTGCGGCGTTCGCCCTCTCTTGAGCCGGCCATGAGGACCCAACCACCGCAATCTTCTCAGGACACTCCGCACCCGGATGCAGCGGGTGGACGCGCGCATTTCCTGCAGGTGTTTTTGTCCCAGCGCTCGCAAATGGAAGCGTTGGTCAGCCGCCGTGTGGGTTGCCGCGCCACGGCAGCCGACCTGGTGCAGGATCTGTTCCTGCGCTTCTGGCGTCGCCCGCTGGTGCAGGTCGAAGAGCTGAGCACCTACCTGCTGCGCTGCGCCGGTAACATCGCCATCGACCACCTGCGCAGCGAAAGCGCACGGGCGCGCAGCAGCGAAGGCTGGCTACCGGAACAATCCGACCACCAAGGCTGCGAACCCCAGGCGGCGCTGGAGGCGGGCAATGATCTGCGTCATGTGGAAGCCGCCTTGCGCAGCTTGCCCGAACGCACTCGCCAGATTTTTCTGCTTAACCGCATCCATGGCCGCAAGTACGCCGAAATTGCCAAGGCCATGGGCCTGTCCCAAAGCGCCGTGGAAAAACATATGATGCGCGCCCTCGAAGCCTGCAAGGCCAGCCTTCGCGAACCATCGCCTCCACGCACGCCAGGGAACGCCCCGTGAACGCCACGCCCACGCCCGCCCAGGAACAGGCCGCACTCGATTGGTTGTGCCTGCTGCATGACCAGCCCAGCAGCGGCGACCAGGCCACGTTCAGCCGCTGGTTGCGCGCAGATCCTGCACACGTCGAGGCCTACTCCCAAGCCCAGGTGCTCTGGGAATTGAGCGAAGTGCCGGCGCGCCAACTGGCCGATGAGGACGCGTTCGCCTTGCAGGGCTACCTCAATAGGATCAACGCCTCCAAACGCTCCCGGGTGTCGCGTTGGTCCAGTGCCCTGGCCGTCGCCGCCTGCTTGCTACTGATGGTGTCGATGGGCGTCGGTTGGCAGCCGTCACGCTGGGTCGATGAATGGGGCGCCGATTATGTGACGGCGCCGGGGGAGGTGAGGACCATCACCCTGGCCGATCAATCCAAGGTCACCCTCGATGCCGACAGCGCCATCGCCGTGGATTTCAGCCAGGGCGAACGGCACATCCAACTGCGCCGTGGTGCAGGTTTTTTCAGCGTGACCCACACCGGCCAACCCTTCGTGGTGGAGGCGAGCGGAGGTGAAACGCGGGTACTGGGAACGCAGTTCGAAGTGCGCCTGCAACCTGATGGCGCCGAGGTCACTGTGTTGTCCGGCCGTGTGGGCGTGACGCCCTCCAAACAGGGCCAGCAACAGGTGCTGACGGCGGGCCAGCAAGTGGCCTACGCCGATGGTATTGCCGACCCTTTGCATGGGGTCGACAGCGCCTCACGCCTGGCCTGGCGCGAGGGTTGGCTCAACTACTACAAGGCCCCCCTGGCCGATGTGGTCGAGGACCTGAGGCGTTATTACCCCGGTCGAATTCTTCTGCTTAACGAGGACATGGCCGCCAAACGCGTCAGCGGCAGCTTTCCGAGCCAGGACCCTGTAGCGGTCTTGAACGCCTTGCAAGCGGTGCTGGGTTTTGAACAGCACAGCCTGTTGGGCCGCATGATTGTGCTGCGCTAGGCCTGCGTTGCGGTTTTCGCTGCTGAACCTGTCAGGCAAGAAATACCTCAGCTCGACACGCTCGGCGATGGTGTCGCTGGAGGCCAATTTTCAATCACACCCCAGAGCTCGATGCGCAGAGCAGACTTGTGTGGGAGCTGGCTTGCCTGCGATAGCGGTGTGTCAGNCCATCGCAGGCAAGCCAGCTCCTACATTTGATTGGGTGTTACTTCAGGGCGGCCATGATTGCTTCGGGGTCGTAGTCGCGAATCAAGGTGCCGTTTACATCTACAAACGGAATCCCGCCACCGCCCAGCGCCTCATACGCCTTGCGCGCCTTGGCATCCTTCTCGATATCGACGGCTTGGTACGGGATACCCTTCTGGTCCAGAAAACGCCGGATCTGCTTGCAGTACCCACACCACTCGGTGGCATAGAGCACCACCCGCGCAGAGGCACGTACGTGCTCGGGCGCCACCTGGGACGGGTTGAACAGCCGCTCCACCTTGCCCCAGTTCTGGATCGCAACCACCACCAGCAACACCAGCAGGACTTTCTTGAGCACCCCGCCCAGCATCAGTTACGGCGCTTGAGCTGGTCGGTCAGTTGGGTCGGCAGGCCCTTGATGATCAAGGTGCCGGCGGCTTCGTCGTACTCGATCTTGTCGCCCAGCAGGTGCGCTTCAAAGCTGATGGACAGGCCCTCGGCGCGCCCGGTGAAACGCCGGAACTGGTTGAGGGTGCGTTTGTCGGCCGGAATCTCCGGCGACAGGCCGTAATCCTTGTTGCGGATATGGTCGTAGAAGGCTTTTGGCCGATCCTCATCGATCAGCCCGGAGAGCTCTTCCAGGCCCATGGGTTCGCCGAGCTTGGCCTGGCTGCTGGCGTAGTCCACCAGGGTCTTGGTTTTTTCGCGGGCGGACTCGTCGGGCAGGTCTTCGCTTTCAACGAAATCGCTGAACGCCTTGAGCAGGGTGCGGGTTTCGCCCGGGCCATCCACGCCTTCCTGGCAGCCGATAAAGTCGCGGAAGTACTCCGAGACCTTCTTGCCGTTCTTGCCTTTGATGAAGGAGATGTACTGCTTGGACTGCTTGTTGTTCTGCCACTCGGAGACGTTGATACGCGCCGCCAGGTGCAGTTGGCCCAGGTCCAGATGGCGCGAGGGCGTCACATCCAGCTCGTCGGTCACTGCCACGCCTTCGCTGTGGTGCAGCAGGGCGATAGCCAGGTAGTCGGTCATGCCTTGCTGGTAATGGGCAAACAGCACATGGCCGCCGGTGGAGAGGTTGGATTCCTCCATCAGCTTTTGCAGGTGCTCTACCGCCGTGCGGCTGAAGGTGGTGAAGTCCTGGCCACCGTCAAAGTATTCCTTCAACCAACCGCTGAACGGGTGCGCGCCGGACTCGGCATGGAAGAAGCCCCAGGCCTTGCCTTGTTTGGCGTTGTAGCTCTCGTTGAGGTCGGCAAGCATGTTCTCGATGGCGGCGGACTCGGACAGCTCCGAGTCGCGGGCGTGAAGAACTGCGGGTGTGCCGTCGGGTTTTTTGTCGATCAGGTGGACGATGCAATGACGGATCGGCATAGGCTTCTCGGCTGGTTGAAGGGGAGCGGTTGGCCTCCCCGAAAAGTCGCCCAGTGTACCGCACCCATTGGTCAAGACGTGCCCCGAACGGCATTTTGCACGCCCTCCCACTGGCCATATGCCTTTTTTTCACGGTTTAGAGCGATAAAGCTGACCAAATGGGTATGTTGAGGCGGATATTTCCCCGTCTCTGTGCTAGTTTTGCCCCGTCTTACGCCAAGTCTCGGCGTTAAGCGTGCATTCAGCATTTGTCAGGTCGAACCAATCCCCGTTTCAAGCATCTATAACCCCGATCTCCGTGGTTATGGCCGGGGATGCCAGGCCATGACGGTCGGGCTCGACGGCTGACACTGCACTCTGCAATCCATATGAATTTGATAGGGAAGGAACACCACAATGGCTATTACTAAAGACCAACTGATCGCTGACCTGGCTGAAGCAGTAGACGCACCGAAAACTACCGTGCGCGCTCTGCTGGACCAACTGAGCCAAGTTGTTGCTGATCAGCTGGAAAATGGCGGCGAAATCACTCTGCCAGGCGTTGGCAAACTGAAAGTGACCGAGCGTCCTGCCCGTACTGGCCGTAACCCTTCGACTGGCGCTGCCATCGAAATCGCTGCCAAGAAAGTTATCAAGCTGGTTGTGGCTAAAGGCCTGACCGACGCTGTTAACAAGTAAGACGCAGCAAAAAAACCGTGCTTCGGAGTGATCCGGGCACGGTTTTTTATTGCCTGCGATTTTATTGTAGAGCGCGGTTATTGTGGCGAGGGAGCTTGCTCCCGCTGGAGTGCGCAGCGCTCCCANTGCGCTGCCCAGCGGGAGCAAGCTCCCTCGCCACAATGATTCTTATCGAACCCAGCGCTGGCGCCAGATCTGCTGCTCGTTCTTGGTCTGGAATGTCCAGGCCACAAAGCGGCTCTGCTTCTGCCCCTGGGACATCTCCACCACCTGGCTTTCCAGCACGCCGGCTTTTTTCAGCGCGGTTTCGATCGCCGGCAGGTTGGACGCTTTGGACACCAGGGTGCTGAACCACAGCACTTTATGCGCAAAATGCGCGCTCTCGGCGATCAGTTGCGTCACAAATCGCGCTTCGCCACCTTCACACCACAGTTCGGCCGATTGACCACCGAAGTTAAGCACCGGCAACTTGCGTTTCGGGTCTGCCTTGCCCAAGGCGCGCCATTTACGCTCGCTGCCTTTGGTGGCTTCGTCCATGGATGCATGGAACGGCGGGTTGCACATCGTAAGGTCAAAGCGCTCACCCGGCTCCAGCAGGCCCAACAGGATCTGCTTGGGGTTGGGTTGCTGGCGCAACTGGATGACCTTGCTCAGGTCGTTGGACTGCACGATGGCCTTGGCGGCGGACACGGCGATCGGGTCGACCTCCGAGCCCAGGAAGTTCCAGCGGTACTCCATATAGCCAATCAGCGGGTACACGCAGTTGGCGCCCATACCGATGTCCAGCACCTTGACGATCGAGCCCCGCGGGATCTTGCCGTCGTTGACGCTGGCCAGCAGGTCGGCGAGGAAGTGCACGTAGTCGGCACGCCCCGGCACCGGCGGGCACAGGTAGTCGGCAGGGATGTCCCAATGCTGGATGCCATAGAACGACTTGAGCAGTGCCCGGTTGAACACCCGCACCGCATCCGGGCTGGCGAAGTCGATGCTCTCTTTGCCGTAGGGGTTGATGATCACGAACTGCGCCAGTTCCGGCGTGGTCTTGATCAGCGCCGGGAAGTCGTAACGGCCCGTGTGGCGGTTGCGCGGATGCAGGGTGGCCTCTTTGCGTGGCGCGACGGGTTTGGCCGTGGCGGCGGTTTTAGGCTTCTTGCGCGGTGGTTTGGGCGTAGTGGGGGCGGTCATGATGATTCTGGTGTTGGCTCAATGTGGTGGGCATTGTCACACATTCCTGAACACAACTCGGTCAAATGTGGGAGCTGGCTTGCCTGCGATAGCATCACCTCGGTCTGCCTGATACACCGAGTCGTCAGTATCGCAGGCAAGCCAGCTCCCACAGGGATAGGGTTTTGATTGGGAAATGGTGTGGTTTTCCTGGACAAAAAAAGAGGCCCGAAGGCCTCTTTCTCTACACGGTTTCCCCTTACAGGCTGGAAATCCGCGCATGTTGCTCCGCCAGCTTGCCCAAGGCCTGTTCAGCCTCGGCCAACTTGGCGCGTTCTTTCTCGATCACTTCAGCCGGCGCCTTGTCAACGAACGCCGCGTTGGACAGCTTGCCGCCCACTCGCTGCACTTCGCCTTGCAGACGCGCAATTTCCTTGTCGAGGCGGGCCAGTTCCGCGCCCTTGTCGATCAGGCCGGCCATCGGCACCAGCACTTCCATATCACCCACCAACGCGGTGGCAGACAACGGTGCTTCGGCATCGGCAGCCAATACGGTGATCGACTCCAGCTTGGCCAGCTTCTTGAGCAGCGCATCGTTCTCGCTGAGGCGACGCTGGTCTTCGGCACTGGCGTTCTTGACGAACACGGCCAGCGGCTTGCCCGGCCCGATGTTCATCTCGGCGCGGATGTTACGTGTGCCGAGCATCAGAGTCTTGAGCCATTCGATATCGCTTTCGGCGGCCTCATCGATGCGCGCTTCGTTGGCCACCGGCCAAGGTTGCAGCATGATGGTCTTGCCTTCGATACCGGCCAGCGGCGCCAGGCGCTGCCAGATTTCTTCGGTGATGAACGGCATGAACGGGTGCGCCAGGCGCAACGCCACTTCCAGCACGCGCACCAGGGTGCGACGGGTGCCGCGCTGGCGTTCGACCGGCGCGTTTTCGTCCCACAGTACCGGCTTGGACAGTTCCAGGTACCAGTCGCAATACTGGTTCCAGATGAACTCGTACAGGGCCTGTGCGGCCAGGTCGAAACGGAACTGGTCGAGCTGGCGGGTCACTTCGGCTTCGGTGCGCTGCAACTGCGAGATGATCCAGCGATCCGCCAGGCTCAGCTCATAGGCTTCGCCGTTCTGGCCGCAGTCTTCGCCTTTGTCCAGCACGTAGCGCGCCGCGTTCCAGATCTTGTTGCAGAAGTTGCGATAGCCTTCGACGCGGCCCATGTCGAACTTGATGTCGCGACCGGTGGAGGCCAGCGAGCAGAAGGTGAAGCGCAGGGCGTCGGTGCCGTAGCTGGCGATGCCGTCGGCGAATTCGTCGCGGGTCTGCTTCTCGATCTTTTTCGCCAGTTTCGGCTGCATCAGGCCCGAGGTGCGTTTCTGCACCAGGGTTTCCAGGTCGATGCCGTCGATGATGTCCAGCGGGTCCAGGACGTTGCCCTTGGACTTGGACATCTTCTGGCCCTGGCCGTCGCGTACCAGGCCGTGTACGTACACGGTCTTGAACGGTACCTGCGGGGTGCCGTCTTCGTTCTTCACCAGGTGCATGGTGAGCATGATCATCCGGGCAACCCAGAAGAAAATGATGTCGAAGCCGGTGACCAGCACGTCGGTGGAGTGGAATTTCTTCAGGAACTCGGTCTGCTGCGGCCAGCCCAGGGTGGAAAAGGTCCACAGGCCCGAACTGAACCAGGTGTCCAGTACGTCGTTGTCCTGTTGCAGCGCGATGTCCGCGCCGAGGTTGTGCTTGGCACGCACTTCGGCTTCGTCGCGGCCTACATAGACCTTGCCCGACTCGTCGTACCAGGCCGGAATACGGTGGCCCCACCACAGCTGACGGCTGATGCACCAGTCCTGGATGTCGCGCATCCACGAGAAGTACATGTTTTCGTACTGTTTAGGCACGAACTGGATGCGGCCATCTTCCACGGCGGCAATAGCAGGTTCTGCCAGCGGCTTGGTGGACACGTACCACTGGTCGGTCAGCCACGGTTCGATCACGGTGCCGGAGCGGTCGCCCTTCGGCACTTTCAGGCCGTGGTCGTCAACGCTGACCAGCAAACCGGCAGCGTCGAAGGCGGCAACGATCTGTTTGCGCGCTTCAAAACGGTCCAGGCCTGCGTATTCGGCCGGGATCTTGCCGTCGATGCTGTCGTTGAGCGTGCCGTCCAGGTTGAACACCTGGCAGGCTGGCAATACGGCGGCATTTTTGTCGAAGATGTTCAGAAGCGGCAGGTTATGGCGCTTGCCGACTTCGTAGTCGTTGAAATCGTGGGCCGGGGTGATTTTCACGCAGCCGGTGCCGAACTCAGGGTCGCAGTAGTCATCCGCGATGATCGGGATACGGCGGCCAACCAGTGGCAGTTCGACGAATTTGCCGATCAGCGCCTGATAGCGCTCGTCGTTCGGGTTAACGGCCACGGCGGCATCGCCGAGCATGGTTTCCGGACGGGTAGTGGCGACGATCAGGTAATCATTACCTTCAGCGGTCTTGGCGCCGTCGGCCAGCGGGTACTTTAGGTTCCACAGGAAGCCTTTCTCGTCGTGGTTTTCCACTTCAAGGTCGGAAATGGCCGTGTGCAACTTGGTGTCCCAGTTGACCAGGCGCTTGCCGCGGTAGATCAGGCCGTCTTCATGCAAGCGCACGAAGGCTTCCTTAACGGCTTCGGACAGGCCGTCGTCCATGGTGAAGCGCTCGCGGCTCCAGTCTACGGACGAACCCAGGCGACGGATCTGACGGCTGATATTGCCGCCGGACTGGTCTTTCCATTCCCAGACTTTCTCCAGGAATTTCTCGCGACCCAGGTCGTGACGGTTCTGGCCGGTGGCTTCCAGTTGGCGTTCCACCAGCATCTGGGTGGCGATACCGGCGTGGTCGGTGCCCGGTTGCCACAGGGTGTCGCGACCCTGCATGCGGCGGAAGCGGATCAATGCATCCATGATCGCATTGTTGAAGCCATGGCCCATGTGCAGGCTACCAGTGACGTTCGGTGGCGGAATCATGATGGTGTACGAGTCGCCCGCACCTTGTGGGGCGAAATAGTTCTCGGACTCCCAGGTGTTGTACCAGGAAGTTTCGATAGCGTGGGGCTGGTAGGTCTTATCCATGCGCGGCGGGACCCTAGTTGGCATTTATTCAGGAAAGCCGGCAAGTATAACGGGGGATAGGGGCGAGGGCGAGGCGAAGACGGTTAAGACCGATGCAGAATTAATGTGGGAGCTGGCTTGCCTGCGATGGCGGTGTTTCAGTCAGCATCTTCGGCGANCAGGCAAGCCAGCTCCCACAGGGGTCTATGCAAGGTTTAAGACTGGTATTGGCTGAGCAACCGCTCCATCCGCGCATCCATCCGACGCTTGATCTCGGCCTCGATATGCGGCGCAAAGTCATCGATCACATCCTGCATGATCAATTGCGCAGCGGCGCGCAGTTCATTGTCCAGGTGCAGCAGCAGGGCGTCGGGGGCTTTTTCGGCGGCTGGAGCGGGTTCTGCAATCGCAGGTGCCGGCGCGGCAGGCTTGCCGCCGACCATGTCGAACAACAGCGGAATCTGAACCTCACCCTCCACCGTCTCGGTCAGCAGCGGCGGTTGCAGGTTGTCATCACCCAGCAACTGACGGATCGACTCCAGGTCATCCAGCAGGTGGTCGTCTTTTTTCAGCGGGTTGGGAGTGTCCATCATGTACTCAAAGTCGTTGTAGCCGGTGATCTTGCAGAGGATAGCCCTGTTCACGGTAGAAACGGAAACTCTCCCGCGCAGCCTGACGAATAGCCGGGTCTTCCACTACCACTTCCGCCACACGGGCGAACGCTTGGGCAAAGGCCGGTACTTTCAGGTCGAGGTTGACCAGCAAGTCATGGTGATCGCCGCAATTGTCCCCCAAGCCCAGGACTACCAGGCTTTCAGGTTCGGATTCGGCGGGGCCGTGGGGCACGAAGCTTTCGCCCTTGAATCGCCACAGACGGGCATCAAGTTCTTCACGTTGGGCGGCATCGCTGCAGTGCAGGTAGATGCGATGGCCCATGCGCCAGGCTTTTTCAGTGAGTTTGCAGGCAAAGTCCAGGCGCGCGAGAGGATCGGCGCTGGGCAATATATAGAAGTCGACTTGGGGCATTGGAAATCCTGGGGCTGGCCTGGTTGCCCCTCTGTAGGAGCGAGCTTGCTGTGGCGAGCAAGCTTGCTTGCGCTGTGGTGCGCAGTGCCCCTAAAAAGCCGGGGACTGCTACGCAGTCAACGGGAGCAAGCTCCCTCGCCACAGCAAGCTCGCTCCTACAGAGAGGCGCAGGGGCCGCTTAAGCTTTGGCGCGATCCAGCAGGTATTGGGTCAGCAGGGGTACCGGACGGCCAGTGGCGCCCTTGTCCTTGCCGCCGCTGGTCCAGGCCGTGCCGGCGATGTCCAGGTGAGCCCAGTTGAAGTTCTTGGCAAAGCGCGACAGGAAGCAGGCCGCAGTGATGGTGCCGGCTTTCGGGCCACCGATGTTGGCGATGTCGGCGAACGGGCTATCGAGCTGTTCCTGGTACTCATCGAACAGCGGCAGTTGCCAGGCGCGGTCGTCGGCGGCCTTGCCGGCGCTGAGCAGTTGCTCGATCAGTTCGTCGTTGTTGCCCAGCAGGCCCGAAGTGTGGGAACCCAAGGCAACGATGCACGCGCCGGTCAGGGTCGCGATGTCGATCACGGCCTGGGGCTTGAAGCGCTCGGCGTAGGTCAGGGCATCGCACAGCACCAGGCGGCCTTCGGCGTCGGTGTTGAGGATCTCCACAGTCTGGCCGCTCATGGTGGTGACGATATCGCCTGGGCGAGCCGCGCCGCCGCTCGGCATGTTCTCGGCGCAGGCCAAAATGCACACCAGGTTGATCGGCAGCTTGAGTTCCAGCACGGCACGCAGGGTGCCGAACACGCTGGCGGCGCCGCCCATGTCGTACTTCATCTCGTCCATGCCCGCACCGGGCTTGAGGCTGATGCCGCCGGTATCGAAAGTGATGCCTTTACCTACCAGGGCGTAAGGCTTCTCGGACTTCTTGCCGCCGTTGTATTGCATCACGATCAGGCGTGGCGGCTGGTCGCTGCCCTGGCCCACGGCATAGAACGAGCCCATGCCCAGGTCCTTGATCTTCTTCTCGTCCAGTACCTCAACCTTCAAGCCCTTGAACTCTTTGCCCAATGCCTTGGCCTGTTCGCCCAGGAATGTCGGGTGGCAGATGTTCGGCGGCAGGTTGCCCAGGTCGCGAGTGAACGACATGCCGTTGGCGATGGCCTGGGCGTGGGTGACGGCGCGCTGGACTTCAGCCTGGGCGGCCTTGATGGTCAGCAGGGTGATTTTCTTCAGGGCGCGCGGTTCGGTTTTCTGGCTCTTGAACTGGTCGAAAATATAGCCGCCGTCCACCAGCGACTCGGCCAGCAGGCGGGTCTTGCCGTAGCTGTCGCGGCCCTTGACCACGATTTCATCGAGCGCCAGCACCGCATCGCTGCCGCCCAGGCCCTTGAGGGTGGTGAGGATGCCGCTGACGATCTTGCGAAACGGACGGTCGCCCAGTTCGGCATCCTTGCCCACGCCCACCAACAAAACGCGCTCGGCTTTAAGGTTGGGCAGGCTCTGCAGCAACAGGCTCTGACCGACCTTGCCGGCCAGGTCGCCGCGCTTGAGCACTGCGCTGATAGCGCCGCCGCTCAGTTCGTCCAGTTGCTTGGCGGCGACGCCGAGTGTGCGGCCTTCGCCGACAGCGACCACGAGGGTGGCGGTTTTCAACGTTTCGGGGCTAACGCTTTTTACAACCAATTCCATTTTCGGGTCCCTTATCAAGGTCTGTGAGCCGGGAGCTTGTACTCCGGCTTTAAAGCTCGGCAGCGTTGTAAACCGCCAGCGACAAAGGCCGCAGTTTGAACCTCGCCAACGGAGCCTGACAACCCTTGGCGCACGCTTTGTGCGTGCGCATGAGTAAGCTCCGTGACAGGCGAGGTCAATCACAGGATAATGCGCCATCTTTTTAGCCGGCCCGTGGTAAGCGGGTCGACTCGGTATGCTTGCTTGTTTGGCCGCCTTAGCCTGACAACCCTGGAGTGTCTGGTTTGATTGTCTTCCGTTATCTGTCCCGCGAAGTTCTGTTGACCCTGAGTGCCGTGAGTGCGGTGTTGCTGGTCATCATCATGAGTGGTCGTTTCGTCAAGTTCCTGGCCCAAGCCGCCGCTGGCGCCCTGGACCCGGGCTCACTGTTCCTGATCATGGGCTACCGGATGCCCGGCATGCTCCAGTTGATCCTGCCGCTTGGCCTGTTTCTCGGCATATTGCTGGCCTATGGCCGGCTGTACTTGGAAAGCGAGATGACCGTGCTGTCGGCCACCGGCATGAGCCAGCAGCGCCTGCTGGCCATGACCATGGTGCCTGCCGCCGGTGTTGCCCTGGTGGTGGCCTGGTTGAGCATGAGCCTGGCGCCCCAGGGGGCCATGCAATTCCAGCTCCTGCTGAACAAGCAGGATGCGATGACTGAGTTCGACACCCTCGAGCCCGGTCGCTTCCAGTCGCTCAGCGACGGTTCGCGGGTGACCTACACCGAAACCATGACCGACGACCGCTCCAACCTTGGCGGCGTGTTCATCTCCCAGAAGAACCTAGGTCAGAACCAGAAGGATCGGGGTATTTCGATTCTGGTGGCCGACAGCGGTCGTCAGGAAATCCGTCCTGATGGCAATCGCTACCTGATCCTGGAAAACGGCTACCGCTACGACGGCAGCCCTGGCCTGGCGGATTATCGGGCGATCAAGTACGACACCTATGGCGTCATGCTGCCCAAGGCCGAGATCAGTGACGAGGTCACCGACCGCGACGCACTGCCCACCTCATCGCTGTTCGGCAGCCCGGAGTTGCGCTCCATCGCCGAGTTGCAATGGCGCCTGTCCCTGCCGCTGCTGGTGTTTATCGTGACCCTGATGGCCGTGCCGCTGTCGCGCGTCAACCCGCGCCAAGGGCGTTTCCTCAAGTTGCTGCCAGCGATCCTGCTGTACATGGCCTACCTGACCATCCTGATTTCTGCCCGTGGTTCCCTGGAGAAGGGCAAGTTGCCACCGGCCTTGGGCCTGTGGTGGGTGCACGGGGTTTTCCTGATGATCGGCCTGGGGCTGCTCTACTGGGAACCTATCCGTTTGAAAATGAAGAGCCGTCGTGGCCTGAAGGAGTTGGCCCGTGGCTAAGCTTGATCGCTACATCGGCATTAGCGTACTGATCGCCATCCTGGCGGTACTGGGCATCATTCTCGGCCTGGCCTTGCTGTTCGCCTTCATTGATGAAGTGGGCAACGTTACTGACACTTACACAGTCACGGACGTGCTGAGCTACGTCGCACTGACCGCGCCGCGCCGCCTCTACGACATGATGCCAATGGCCGCGCTGATTGGCTGTCTGATCGGCCTGGGTACCTTGGCCAGCAACAGCGAGCTGACCATCATGCGCGCCGCCGGGGTTTCCATCGGCCGTATCGTCTGGGCGGTGATGAAGCCGATGCTGCTGCTGATGGCCTGCAGTGTGCTGATCGGTGAATACGTCGCGCCACCGGCCGAAGCCACCGCCCAGGCCAATCGCGCCCTGGCCCAGGGTTCGGGCGATGCGCAAAGCGCCAAGCACGGCCTGTGGCACCGCCAGGGTGACGAGTTCATCCACATCAACGCCGTGCAACCGGGTGGCCTGTTGATCGGGGTGACCCGCTACACCTTCGACAAAGAACGGCACATGTTGTCGTCCAGCTTCGCCAAGCGCGCGCAGTACAGTGGCGAGCAATGGCAACTGAGCGACGTCACCACCACGCACTTCCGTAACGTGGGTAAGGGCACTCAGTCCAGCACCGAAGTGGTCAATGTGCCGACCGAACAGTGGGATATCGCCCTCAAGCCGGAGTTGCTCAACACCGTGGTCATGGTGCCGGAAGCCCTGCCGATCTCCGGTTTGTGGAGCTATATCCACTACCTCAAGGAGCAGGGTTTGAACAATGGCCGCTACTGGCTGGCGTTCTGGGTGAAAGTCTTGCAGCCGGTGGTTACCGCGGCCTTGGTGTTGATGGCGATCTCCTTCATTTTCGGGCCATTGCGTTCCGTGACCCTGGGCCAACGGGTATTTACCGGCGTGCTGGTGGGCTTCACCTTCCGCATCGCCCAGGACTTGCTTGGGCCGTCGAGCCTGGTATTCGGCTTCTCGCCGCTGTTTGCGGTGCTGGTGCCAACAGCTATTTGTGCCGTGGCCGGGTTCTGGCTGCTGCGCCGGGCGGGTTGAAGCCGCGCTCGCTAAATGCCACTCACTGTAGGAGCGAGCTTGCTCGCGAAAGTCTGCGAAACGCAGCGTTTATCCAGAATAAGCGCGTTATCGTTGGCGATTTTCGCGAGCGAGCTCGCTCCTACAATTTTAAGCCCCATTAAAGTGGGGCTTTTTTGTATTGGTCAGCAAAGATGACGTCTGGCCTGAGCATCAGGTACAATTCCCGGCTATTTTTCAGCGGGCAATCTGCCTGCAGCCTTTTTGAGTGTTGATCCGTGAGTGATTTGAGTCATATCCGCAATTTCTCCATCATCGCCCACATTGACCATGGCAAGTCGACGCTGGCCGATCGATTTATCCAGATGTGCGGCGGCCTTGCCGAGCGTGAAATGGAAGCCCAGGTACTGGATTCCATGGACCTCGAACGCGAGCGCGGGATCACCATCAAGGCCCACAGCGTCACGCTGTACTACAAGGCCAAAGACGGCATCACTTACCAACTGAACTTCATTGACACCCCTGGCCACGTTGACTTCACCTACGAAGTCAGCCGTTCGCTGGCGGCCTGTGAAGGTGCGTTGCTGGTGGTCGATGCCGGCCAGGGCGTCGAGGCGCAGTCGGTTGCCAACTGCTACACCGCGATCGAGCAGGGCCTGGAAGTCATGCCCGTGCTCAACAAGATCGACCTGCCCCAGGCCGAGCCTGAGCGCGTCAAGGAAGAGATCGAGAAGATCATCGGCATCGACGCCACCGACGCCGTCACCTGCAGCGCCAAGACCGGCCTGGGTGTCGACGAAGTGCTCGAACGCCTGGTGCATACCATTCCCGCACCGACCGGCAACTACGAAGATCCGCTGCAAGCGTTGATCATCGACTCCTGGTTTGACAACTACCTGGGCGTTGTTTCCCTGGTACGCGTGCGCCATGGCCGTGTGAAGAAGGGCGACAAGATCCTGGTCAAGTCCACTGGCAAGATCCACCTGGTGGACAGCGTCGGTGTATTCAACCCGAAACACACCGCGACCACTGATCTGAAAGCCGGTGAAGTAGGCTTCATCATCGCTGGCATCAAGGATATTCACGGTGCACCAGTGGGTGACACCCTGACCCTGAGCTCCACGCCAGACGTCGACGTGCTGCCCGGCTTCAAGCGCATCCAGCCACAGGTCTACGCCGGCCTGTTCCCGGTCAGCTCCGATGACTTCGAAGATTTCCGCGAAGCCCTGCAAAAACTGACCCTCAACGACTCGTCGTTGCAGTACACCCCGGAAAGCTCCGACGCCCTGGGCTTCGGCTTCCGTTGCGGGTTCCTGGGCATGCTGCACATGGAGATCATCCAGGAGCGCCTCGAGCGCGAATACGACCTGGACCTGATCACCACCGCGCCAACCGTTATTTTTGAGTTGCTGCTCAAAACCGGTGAAACGATTTACGTCGACAACCCCTCCAAGCTTCCGGACCTGTCGGCCATCGAAGACATGCGCGAGCCGATCGTGCGGGCCAATATCCTGGTACCGCAGGAACACTTGGGCAACGTCATTACACTGTGTATCGAAAAGCGTGGCGTGCAGCGCGACATGCTGTTCCTCGGTACTCAGGTACAAGTGACCTACGATATGCCGATGAACGAAGTGGTCCTGGACTTCTTCGACCGTCTCAAGTCCACCAGTCGCGGCTATGCTTCGCTGGACTACCATTTCGATCGTTACCAATCGGCTAATCTGGTGAAACTGGATGTGCTGATCAACGGCGACAAGGTAGATGCCCTGGCACTGATCGTGCACAAGGACAACGCGCATTACAAAGGTCGCCAACTGACCGAGAAGATGAAAGAACTGATTCCGCGCCAGATGTTCGACGTCGCGATCCAGGCCGCCATCGGCGGGCAGATCATTGCACGGACTTCCGTCAAGGCTCTCAGAAAGAACGTACTGGCCAAATGCTACGGCGGTGACGTAAGCCGTAAGCGCAAACTGCTTGAGAAGCAAAAGGCCGGTAAAAAACGCATGAAGCAAGTAGGCAACGTGGAAGTTCCACAAGAAGCCTTCCTTGCGGTGCTCAGGTTGGATAGTTAGGTCCTATGTCACTAAATTTCCCGCTGTTGCTGGTCATTGCCGTTGCCGTCTGTGGTCTCCTGGCGTTGCTCGATCTGGTGTTCTTCGCCCCGCGTCGTCGGGCGGCCATCGCTTCCTATCAGGGCAGCGTCAGCCAGCCCGATGCGGTGGTGGTCGAGAAGCTGAACAAAGAGCCCTTGCTGGTTGAGTACGGCAAGTCGTTCTTCCCGGTGTTGTTCATCGTGCTGGTGCTGCGCTCGTTTCTGGTAGAGCCGTTCCAGATCCCTTCGGGGTCGATGAAACCCACCCTGGACGTGGGCGACTTCATCCTAGTGAACAAGTTTTCCTACGGCATTCGCCTGCCGGTGATCGACAAGAAAGTCATCCCGGTAGGTGACCCGCAGCGCGGCGATGTGATGGTGTTCCGCTACCCAAGCGACCCGAACGTCAACTACATCAAGCGAGTCGTCGGCCTGCCGGGCGACGTGGTGCGCTACACCAGCGACAAGCGCCTGTTCATCAATGGTGAGTCGGTGGCCGAGAAGCTGTTGGGCGCCGAGCCGAATACCTTGGGCAGCGCCGAGCTGTACCAGGAAAAACTCGGTGCGGTGGAGCACCAAATCCGCAAGGAAATGAGCCGCTACCGTGCGATGCCGGATGGCCAGTGGAAAGTGCCTGCCGGGCACTACTTCATGATGGGCGACAACCGGGACAACTCCAACGACAGCCGCTACTGGGATGACCCCAACATTCCCAAGGATCTGCTGGGCATGGTGCCGGACGAGAACATTGTCGGCAAAGCCTTCGCGGTCTGGATGAGTTGGCCGGAACCCAAGCTCAGCCACCTGCCGAACTTCTCGCGGGTCGGGCTGATCAAGTAATACAAGCGGCGCTGTGAACACAGCGCCGAATGCTTTTCTGGGGCTTGGACATTTTCCGATGCCCGGTACCCATCAGGATTTGAATTTGAACACTGCGTCAATCGTCGATGGCCGCCGGTGCCATCAACTAGATATGGATAAACCGTGACCGTTTCTCTAAGTCGTCTCGAGCGTCAGCTCGGCTACACCTTCAAGGACCAGGAATTGATGGTCCTTGCCCTCACACATCGCAGCTTTGCAGGGCGCAATAACGAGCGCCTGGAATTCCTCGGTGACGCTATCCTCAATTTCGCCGCCGGCGAGGCGCTGTTCGAGCGCTTCCCCCAAGCGCGAGAAGGCCAGCTGTCGCGCCTGCGCGCACGCCTTGTGAAAGGCGAGACCCTGGCCGTGCTGGCCCGAGGCTTTGGCCTGGGCGAGTATCTGCGGCTGGGTTCCGGTGAGTTGAAAAGCGGCGGTTTCCGTCGCGAGTCAATCCTGGCTGATGCGCTGGAAGCCTTGATCGGTGCGATCTACCTCGATGCAGGCATGGAGACGGCCAAGGAGCGCGTTGTCGCCTGGCTGGCCTCGGAAATCGAAAGCCTGACGCTGGTAGATACCAACAAGGATCCCAAGACCCGCCTGCAAGAGTACCTGCAGTCCCGAGGTTGCGAACTGCCACGCTACGAAGTGGTGGATATCCAGGGCGAGCCCCATTGCCGGGTGTTCTTCGTGGAATGTGAAATCACTTTATTGAACGAAAAAAGCCGAGGTCAGGGTGTGAGCCGTCGTATTGCCGAACAGGTAGCGGCCGCTGCAGCACTGATTGCCCTGGGCGTGGAGAATGGCCATGACTGATTCAACCGCAACACGCTGTGGCTATGTTGCCATCGTCGGCCGCCCGAACGTGGGCAAGTCCACGCTGCTCAACCACATCCTCGGCCAGAAGCTCGCGATCACCTCGCGCAAGCCCCAGACCACCCGCCACAACATGCTGGGCATCAAGACCGAAGGCAACGTGCAAGCGGTGTATGTCGATACCCCTGGCATGCACAAAGGTGGCGAGAAAGCCCTGAACCGCTACATGAACAAGACCGCCTCGGCCGCGTTGAAAGACGTCGACGTGGTGATCTTCGTGGTCGACCGCACCAAGTGGACCGACGAAGACCAGATGGTCCTCGAGCGTGTGCAATACGTGACCGGCCCGTTGATCGTCGCGCTGAACAAGACCGACCGTATCGAAGACAAAGCCGAGCTGATGCCGCACCTGACCTGGTTGCAGGAACAACTGCCGAACGCCCAGATCATGCCGATCTCGGCCCAGCACGGCCACAACCTCGAAGCCCTGGAGCGCGTGATCGCCGGTTACCTGCCGGAAAACGAGCACTTCTTCCCGGAAGACCAGATCACCGACCGCAGCAGCCGCTTCCTTGCCGCCGAACTGGTCCGCGAGAAAATCATGCGCCAGATGGGCGCCGAGCTGCCGTACCAGATCACCGTCGAAATCGAAGAGTTCAAGCAGCAGGGCAAGACCTTGCACATTCATGCGCTGATCCTCGTCGAACGCGACGGCCAGAAGAAAATCATCATTGGCGACAAGGGCGAGCGTATCAAGCGCATCGGCACCGAAGCGCGCAAGGACATGGAGCTGCTGTTCGACTCCAAGATCATGCTCAACCTGTGGGTGAAGGTTAAGGGTGGCTGGTCCGATGATGAGCGTGCGTTGCGCTCTCTGGGCTATGGCGACCTGTAACGGGTTGCACAGTGACTGGCGGGCTTGCTGTGGCGAGGGAGCTTGCTCCCGCTGGGCCGCGGAGCGGCCCCAACAAGGTCGACGAGGTTTTTCAGGTATAACTCGGTGGCTGCTAGAGGGGCTGCTTCGCAGCCCAGCGGGAGCAAGCTCCCCTCGCCACACAAGCGCTCTCCTTCTTTAGAGATTCCCCGTCTCATGTCGCAATCCCCACCCCCCAGCCAACTTGCCTACGTCCTGCACAGCCGCGCCTACCGCGAAACCAGTGCGTTGGTGGACTTCCTCACGCCCCAAGGCCGACTGCGCGCAGTCTTGCGCAGCGCACGGGGCAAGGCGGGTACCTTGGCGCGGCCGTTCGTGGCGCTGGACGTGGAGTTTCGCGGCAAGGGCGAGCTGAAAAACGTCGGCCGCCTGGAAAGCGTTGGCACCTCGGCCTGGCTGAATGGCGATGCGCTGTTCAGCGGCCTTTACCTCAATGAACTGCTGATTCGCCTGTTGCCCGCCGAAGACCCGCACCCGGCGGTCTTCGATCACTACGCTGCTACCTTGCTGGCCCTCGCTGAAGGCCGTCCGCTGGAACCGCTGCTGCGCGCTTTCGAATGGCGTTTGCTCGACGACCTTGGCTACGGCTTCGAACTGGCCAACGACCTGCACGGGGAGCCCATCGCCGCCGATGGCATGTATCGCCTGCAAGTCGATGCGGGGCTTGAGCGTGTGTACCTGCTGCAGCCCGGCCTGTTTCAGGGCACCGAACTGCTGGCCATGAGCGAAGCCGACTGGCACGCTCCCGGTGCGCTGTCCGCCGCCAAGCGCCTGATGCGCCAGGCCCTGGCCGTGCACCTGGGCGGACGGCCGCTGGTCAGTCGCGAGTTGTTTCGAAAGCCCTGACGTCCCCGTGTATGCTGTGCACCGATTCTTTCCCTTTTCAGGAGCGCTTCCGTGACCACCAGCAATCGCATTCTTCTTGGCGTCAACATCGACCACGTCGCCACCCTGCGCCAGGCCCGGGGCACCCGTTACCCTGACCCGGTCAAGGCCGCGCTGGACGCCGAAGAAGCGGGCGCCGACGGCATCACCGTGCACCTGCGCGAAGACCGCCGTCACATCCAGGAGCGCGATGTGCTGCTGCTCAAGGACGTGCTGCAAACCCGCATGAACTTCGAAATGGGCGTCACCGAAGAAATGATGACGTTCGCCGAGCGCATTCGCCCGGCGCATATCTGCCTGGTACCGGAAACTCGCCAGGAGCTGACCACCGAAGGCGGCCTCGACGTCGCCGGCCAGGAAGCGCGGATCAAGGCCGCGGTGGAGCGCCTGTCGCGGATCGGCAGCGAAGTCTCGCTGTTTATCGATGCCGACGAGCGCCAGATCGAAGCCTCACGCCGTGTCGGCGCCCCGGCGATCGAGTTGCACACTGGTCGTTATGCCGATGCCACCACGCCGACCGAAGTGGCCGACGAACTGCAACGCATCATCGACGGCGTGAACTGCGGGCTCAACGAAGGCTTGATCGTCAATGCTGGCCATGGCTTGCATTACCACAACGTCGAAGCCGTGGCTGCGATCAAGGGCATCAACGAACTGAATATCGGCCACGCCCTGGTGGCGCACGCGTTGTTTGTCGGTTTCAAAGGCGCAGTGGCCGAGATGAAAGCCCTGATTCTGGCCGCTGCGAAGCCCTGACCGCAAATTAACCTGTAGGAGCGAGCTTGCTCGCGAAGGTCGTTAACGATGACGCGGGGAGTCTGGCTCTCCGAGTTGTTCTCAGGTCTTTCGCGAGCAAGCTCGCTCCTACAGGTTTGTGCCATCTTTCATCTGTGCGGCAATGCGAAGCCTTACTGTTTAGCCGGCGCAGGTGTATCGTATCAGCCCTTTGCGGGCCCTTGGCCTGCGGCAGATACGCGAGGTTGTTGTGTCCCGATCCTTTTCCCGTCGACAAATCCTGGGTGGTCTTGCTGGCCTGGCCGTAGTAGGCGTCGGTGTCGGCGGTGGCTACCGCTACTGGCTGGGGAAAGTCGCTGAGTCCGAGGCGGGGCACGATTACGAGCTGATCGCCGCGCCCCTGGACGTAGAGTTGGTACCGGGGCACAAGACCCAGGCCTGGGCGTTCGGGTCATCGGCGCCGGGCACCGAGTTGCGCGTGCGCCAAGGCGAATGGCTGCGGGTGCGCTTTATCAACCATCTGCCGGTCGCCACCACCATCCACTGGCACGGCATCCGCCTGCCGCTGGAAATGGACGGCGTGCCCTACGTCTCGCAATTGCCGGTGCTGCCTGGCGAATACTTCGACTACAAATTCCGCGTGCCCGATGCCGGCAGTTACTGGTATCACCCTCACGTGAGCAGCAGCGAAGAACTCGGCCGTGGCCTCGTCGGCCCGTTGATCGTGGAAGAGCGCGAACCCACCGGTTTCCAGTACGAGCGCACCTTGAGCCTGAAGAACTGGCACATCGACGAAGAGGGCGCATTTGTCGAGTTCAGCATCCCCCGTGAAGCGGCGCGTGGCGGCACGGCCGGGCGCCTCTCGACTATCAACGGCGTGCCCCAGGCGGTGATCGACCTGCCGGCTGGGCAAATCACCCGCGTGCGCCTACTCAACCTCGACAACACCCTGACTTATCGCCTCAATATTCCTGGCGTCGAAGCGCAGATCTATGCCCTGGACGGTAACCCCATCGAGCCGCGCCCGTTGGGCAAGGAATATTGGCTGGGCCCGGGTATGCGCATTTGCCTGGCGATCAAGGCGCCACCGGCGGGCGAAGAACTGTCGCTGCGCAACGGCCCGGTGCGCCTTGGCACCTTCCGCTCTGTCGCCAATACCGACGCGCCTACCGCATGGCCACCGGCATTGCCGGCCAACCCGGTTGCCGAGCCAGACCTGGCCAATGCCGAGAAACTAAACTTCAATTTCGAATGGGTCGGTTCAGTGTCGGTCAATGTCGAAAACGGCAAGCCGCCGAGCCTGTGGCAGATCAACGGCCAGGCCTGGGACATCACCGACAAGACCTGCGCCGACCGCCCGATTGCCAAGCTGGAGAAGGGCAAGAGCTACATTTTCGAATTGAAGAACATGACCCAGTACCAGCACCCGATCCACCTGCACGGCATGAGCTTCAAGGTGCTTGCGTCCAACCGCCACAAGGTGATCCCGTATTTCACCGACACCTACCTGCTGGGCAAGAACGAACGCGCCCGCGTGGCCTTGGTGGCGGATAACCCAGGAGTGTGGATGTTCCATTGCCATGTGATCGACCACATGGAAACCGGCCTGATGGCCGCCATCGAGGTGGCGTGATGCGCCAGATTCGCCCCGCCGCGATTATCGACCGCAGCCGCGACCAGGACTTTATGCGCGAAGCCCTGGCGCTCGCCGCCCAAGGCGCTGCATTGGGCGAAGTGCCGGTGGGTGCGGTGCTGGTGCAGGACGGTGAAATCATCGGCCGCGGCTTCAACTGCCCCATCAGTGGCAACGACCCCAGCGCCCATGCCGAAATGGTCGCGATCCGCGCCGCTGCACAAGCGATCAGCAACTATCGGCTGGTGGGCAGCACGCTGTATGTGACGCTGGAACCGTGCAGCATGTGCGCGGGTTTGATCGTGCATTCGCGGGTTGCGCGGGTGGTGTATGGCGCGCTGGAGCCGAAGGCGGGCATCGTGCAAAGCCAGGGGCAGTTTTTTACCCAGGGTTTTCTTAACCATCGGGTGTTGTTTGAAGGCGGGGTATTGGCCGAGGAGTGTGGGGCTGTCCTGAGCGAGTTCTTCAAAGCCCGACGAGCTAAACCGTGATGATCGTTCCCACGCTCTGCGTGGGAACGCAGCACAGGACGCTCTGCGTCCCAAAGCGTGACGTAGAGCGTCACAAGAGGCATTCCCACGCAGAGCGTGGGAACGATCATAGTGGTGTCATTTACGAGCGATGATCACCGCCCGCATCGGCGCCGGCAGCCCTTCAATGGTCTTGCTGTGATCCTCAGGGTCCAGGAAATCACTCAGCGACTGATACTTCATCCACTGCGTCCCACGCTGCTCCTCAACCGTGGTCACGCTCACATCCACGCACCGCACATCACTGAACCCGGCCCGGCGCAGCCACAGCATCAACGCCGGTACCGACGGCAGGAACCACACGTTGCGCATCTGGGCGTAACGGTCTTCTGGCACCAGCACTTGTTGTTGGTCGCCTTCCACCACCAATGTTTCCAACACCAACTCGCCGCCCTTGACCAGGGTGTCCTTCAACGCCAGTAGATGCTCGATCGGCGAGCGGCGGTGGTAGAACACGCCCATGGAAAATACCGTGTCAAAGCCTTCCAGGTTCGCCGGCAAGTCTTCGAACGGGAACGGCAGGTGCCAGGCCTTGGGCTCGGACAAGTAGCGTTGCACCGCCTGGAACTGGCAGAAGAACAGCCAGTTGGGGTCCACGCCAATCACGCTGTCGGCCCCGGCGCCGAGCATGCGCCACATGTAGTAGCCGTTGCCGCAGCCCACGTCGAGGATGCGCTTGCCTTTGAGGTCCAGGTGCGGCGCCACCCGCGACCACTTCCAGTCCGAACGCCACTCGGTGTCCACATGCACGCCGAACAGATGGAACGGGCCTTTGCGCCAGGGGCTCAGGCCCATCAGCGCCGTGTGCATCTGTTCGCGGGTGGCGTTGTCGCAATCGGTGTCCAGCACCAGGCCGTTGAGCAAATCTACGCTGTTGGGCTGGATCTTCGGCAGTGCATCCAAGGCGCTCTGCCAGCGCTCCAGGTCGCCATGGCCTTTTTCCATCTTGCTATCGAGCTGCGCTTGCAGGCCCTGGGCCCACACGGCCAGGGGAGTGCCGACCAGATGGCGGGCGAGGGGGGACAAATCAATCATGGCAAGGCAATCAACGAGGCAAAGTTAAGACACTGGAACCACGGCACGACTTTCGAGAACCCCGCCGCCAGCAGGCGTTCGCGGTGTTCTTCGAGGCTGTCGGGCTTCATGACGTTTTCGATGGCGCTGCGCTTCTGGGCGATTTCCAGCTCGCTGTAGCCGTTGGCGCGCTTGAAGGCGATATGCAGGTCGGTCAGCAGCGCGTGTTCATCAACATCGTTGAAGCGCAGCTTTTCCGAGAGGATCAATGCTCCTCCCGGCAGCAGCGCCTGGCGAATGCGCCCCAGCAACGCCAGGCGCTCCTGGGGGGCGATAAATTGCAGGGTGAAGTTCAGGGCCACCACCGAGGCGGGCTTGAATTGCAGGGCGAGGATGTCGCCCTCGATCACCTCCACCGGCAGCAACTCCTGGAACATCGAGTCCTGGCCATTGAGGTATTCGCGGCAGCGCTCGACCATCGCGGCGGAGTTATCCACGGCGATCACCCGGCAACCCTCGGTGCGTACATGGCGACGCAGGGCTTGGGTCACGGCGCCCAGGGAAGAGCCCAGGTCATACAGCACGCTACCCGGTTGGGCAAATTGCGCGGCCAGCACGCCGAGGTTCTCGACGATGGTGGGGTAGCCCGGCACCGAGCGCTTGATCATGTCCGGGAACACCCGCACCACATCCTCGTTAAAGGCGAAGTCCGGCACCTGGGGCAGGGGCTGGGCGAATAGGCGATCGGGTTCTTTGCTCACGGCTGTTCCGGCGACGGTGGGGGAAAGGCCGGCATTTTAGCCAAGTTGGCCCTCGGATGCGCGGGTTGTCTGATGGAAAGCCGAGGCGGTGATGCCCCACTGCCCGAGCCAGTAAGTGGCGATCAGCAAATACGGCGCTGCCTCGAACGCCAGCACAAACCGATTGATGCCGATCAGCGCGTCGGAAACCACAAACGACACCGCACCCGCCGCCGCCAGCCACGCTGAACGCTTGGGCACCTCGCTGCCCAGTCGCGCCAACGCACGCCAGAGCATGGCGCTGATCACCAGCGCGTAAACCACCACCGGTATCAGCAGTTCACCGAGGCCGTGGGAGATCAGGATGCTCAGCAAGATTGCGCTTACGCCGAGGGCCAGCACCAGCGGCAGCAGCGCCAAGCGCCGACAGTCACTGAAATAAGCTTTGAGATAGGCCAGGTGCGCGAACAGAAACGCGCCCAGGCCAAAGATAAACAGGTCGCCTGGCCAGGCAAGTAGCACGTCGCCCACCACGGAAAAAATCAACCCCAGGCTGATCCAGCGTCGATACTCGGTGGGCGGCGCGTCATGCAGCCAACCCAGCAGCGCCAGCACCGGCAGTGGCTTGACCAGCAGGCACAGCAGCGTCGCATGGGTCGCCAGGCCATAGACAAAGGTGCCGGCGCCCATCAAGGCAAGGATCAGCCATGGCATATCAGTTCACCGTAAT
Source organism: Pseudomonas sp. 22072 (assembly GCF_052046095.1). NCBI lineage: Bacteria > Pseudomonadati > Pseudomonadota > Gammaproteobacteria > Pseudomonadales > Pseudomonadaceae > Pseudomonas > Pseudomonas sp. 22072. The sequence goes on along the minus strand of NZ_JBQEQE010000005.1, from coordinate 190,069 downwards.
GGCGCAGTCAAAGGTTTCGACAGGTTCGGCCTCCGGCTCCCAAGGTTGCTGGGATGTCAGGCGCAAACGCCCTTGCCCTGCGGCAAACGCCTGGAAGCGCCAGGTGGACTGGCCGCCCCCGCCGATCACGCCGGACTCGGTGCTGCTGTAGACCTCGGGGCTCAAGGCGCGCAACACGCCGCCGGCGGAGTCCTGGATGGCCCAGCGGTAACCGGTGGTGGGGTTGCTGGGCAGGGTGAGGATCAGGTTTTGCCCGTTTTTAAGCTGGAGCGGGCAGGCGCTCTGTTTGTCCACGCTGACGTTTTGCTTGGGGGCACTGGCGCATGCGGCCAGCAAGACAAGGCTCAAGGGAAGAAGCAGGCGGGCAGCGGTCATGAAGGCTCCGTTAATACACGACGAAGGGGGAGCATAACCGAAGATGAGACAAGGTGTGACAAGGAGGGGTTTGCGTTGGCCGATCGTTCCCACGCGTGGGAACGTTGCCTTGGACGCTCCGCGTCCGCTTTGTGACGCGGAGCGTCACGGGATGTATTCCCACGCAGAGCGTGGGAATGATCAGGTCTGGATATTTCTCAGAAGAGCACCTTCGCCACATCCGCAAACCGCTTGGCAAAGTGCACCGTCATCCCTTCCTTCAAATAGTCCGGCAACTCTTCAAAGCTGCCACGGTTGGGCTCCGGCAAGATCAACTCGTGAATCTTCTGGCGCCGCGCCGCAATCACCTTCTCGCGCACCCCGCCAATCGGCAGTACATGCCCGGTCAAGGTCAGTTCGCCGGTCATCGCCACGCCTTTTTTCGGCGGTTGGTTGCGGGCCAGGGACAGCAACGCACTGGCCATGGTCACGCCGGCACTCGGGCCGTCTTTCGGCGTGGCGCCTTCCGGCACGTGCAAGTGCACGAAGGCTTCGTCGAAGAACTTCGCATCGCCGCCAAACGACTTCAGGTTGGAACTGATGTAGCTGTAGGCGATTTCGGCGGACTCTTTCATCACTTCACCCAACTGCCCGGTGAGCTTGAAGCCGCGGTTGAGCGTGTGGATGCGCGTCGCTTCGATCGGCAAGGTGGCGCCGCCCATGCTGGTCCACGCCAGGCCGGTAATCACGCCGGTGCCGGACAGCACTTGCTCATTACGGAATACCGGCATGCCCAGGGAGCTTTCCAGGTCCTTGTTGCCGATCTTGATCACCGAGTCCGGCTCATCCAGCAGTTTTACCACCGCCTTGCGCACCAGCTTGCCCAGCTGTTTCTCCAACTGACGCACGCCGGCCTCTCGCGCATAACCGTCGATCAAGGCGCGCAAGGCACCGTCGGTGATGGTCAGGCTGTTTTTGGCCACGCCGGCTTTTTCCAACTGCTTGGGCCACAAGTGGCGCTTGGCGATGGCGACTTTTTCTTCGGTGATATAGCCCGACAGGCGAATCACTTCCATGCGGTCCAGCAACGGACCGGGGATTGAGTCCAGGGTGTTGGCGGTGCACACGAACAGCACTTTGGACAGGTCCAGGCGCAGGTCCAGGTAGTGGTCGAGGAATTCGACGTTCTGCTCCGGGTCCAGGGTTTCGAGCAGCGCCGACGCCGGGTCGCCCTGGAAGCTCTGGCCCATCTTGTCGATCTCGTCGAGCATGATCACCGGGTTCATCACTTCCACGTCTTTCAACGCCTGCACCAGCTTGCCAGGCAGGGCGCCGATGTAGGTGCGCCGGTGGCCCTTGATCTCGGCCTCGTCGCGCATGCCGCCGACACTGAAGCGATAGAACGGCCGCCCCAGGGATTCGGCGATGGACTTGCCCACACTCGTCTTGCCCACGCCCGGCGGGCCTACCAGCAATACGATGGAACCGGCGACTTCGCCCTTGTAGGCGCCCACCGCTAGGAATTCGAGGATGCGGCTCTTGATGTCATCCAGGCCCGCATGGTGCTTGTCGAGCACTTTGCGCGCGTGCTTGAGGTCGAGTTTGTCTTCTCCGTACACGCCCCACGGCACCGAGGTGGCCCAGTCCAGGTAGTTGCGCGTGACGGCGTATTCCGGCGAACCGGTTTCCAGGATCGACAGTTTGTTCAGTTCTTCATCAATGCGTTTTTTCGCTTGCGCCGGCAGCACTTTGCCTTGCAGGCGCTGTTCGAACTGTTCGACATCGGCGCTGCGATCGTCCTTGGTCAGGCCCAGCTCCTGCTGGATGACCTTGAGTTGTTCCTTGAGGAAGAACTCACGCTGGTGCTCGCCGATCTTGCGGTTCACTTCGGCGGAGAGTTCTTTTTGCAGGCGCGCGACTTCCACCTCTTTGCGCAGCATCGGCAGCACTTTTTCCATGCGTTTGAGCATGGGCACGCAGTCCAGCACTTCCTGCAGTTCATTACCTGTCGCCGAGGTGAGTGCCGCGGCAAAGTCAGTGAGCGGCGACGGGTCGTTGGGGCTGAAGCGGTTGAGGTAGTTCTTCAACTCTTCGCTGTACAGCGGGTTGAGGGGCAGCAGTTCCTTGATCGCATTGATGAGCGCCATGCCGTAGGCCTTCACCTCATCGGTCGGCTCGCTGGGCTGATGCGGGTATTCGACTTCCACCAGGTAAGGTGGGCGGTGGTGCTTGAGCCAGGTCTTGATGCGCACGCGGGTCAGGCCCTGGGCGACGAACTGCAGCTTGCCGTTCTCGCGGCTGGCGTGGTGCACCTTCACCAGGGTGCCGTACAGCGGCAGGGCGGAGGTGTCGAAGTGCCGTGGGTCTTCGGGCGGCGTGTCCATGAAAAACAGCGCAAGGGAATGGTGGTCGGATTTGCTCACCAGCTCCAGGGTTTCGGCCCAGGGTTCTTCATTGACGATCACCGGCAACACTTGTGCCGGGAAAAACGGCCGGTTGTGGATCGGGATGATGTAGACCTTGTCCGGCAGGTTTTGCCCAGGCAGGGCCAGGCCAGTATTGGACGAGGGGGCTTCAGCGTTTTCGGGGTCGGCGTAATCGTTGAGGTCGTAATCTGGAAATTCTTGCTGGTCGCTCATGGGGCACCTGCATCAGTAAGTATGCAGGTTAGATGGGGCGGGGTTGCGGTGGTTTCAATGGGGGGGCGTCGTTAGCAACAATTTGCATGAAATAACGGGAGGGTTGCGGTCAACGTACTTTACCCCTCCGCTTTTCGAACTGATCGTCAATAATGTGACGGCTAGACCCAGCTTTTATTGGGTTTACTTATCGCCAGTCCCAGCTAACCTGCTTTAATAAAATTCCCCATAAAAAAGGATGTTTTTTTGACGCCGGTTAGCAGTCGGCAGGGACGCGTATGACACAAGGAAAGCACGGCCAAGAGCGACGAGCGCGGCCCGAGGGCGCGGCCATGCACTGGCGCCACACGTTTCAGACCCGCATAGCCGGAGTGCTGGCGCTGTTGTTGCTGGTGGTCGTGGCCGCCACCTATTTTGCCGTGCACGCTGCCACCACCCGTGCGGTGGAGAACCAGGCCGACGTACAGTTGAACACCGGGCGGCAGGTGTTCGAGCGCCTGCTGGACCTGCGCGGGCGGCGCTTGCAGTACGGGTTGGACTGGCTCACCGCCGATGGGCCGTTCAAGCAGGCGGTGGCCGGCGGCCGGACGGTGCCGATCCTGGAGGCCCTGGGCACCCATGGCACCGGGGTCAGTTCCAGCGAAGTGGTGGTGCTGGGCCTGGATGACAGGGTCATGGTCAGTACCCTGCTGGTGCAGACGCGGGGCCAGTTGTTCCCGTATGCCGATGCCTTGCGCAAGGCGCGGCGCAGCGGCCAGCAAATGTTGATCGTCGCCATGGCCGGGCGCCCCTATTTGCTGGTGCAAAAAGATGTGCTCGGGCCTGTGCCGATCGCACGCGTGGTCATGGGCTTTCCCATGGACACGCAATTCGCCCATGAACTGCGCTCCATGAGCAACCTGGAGGTGTCGTTCCTCAGTGTGCAGGACGGCCATCTCGGTCAGCTGTTCACCACCCACCCTGGCAATTGGCGCCCAAGCATTATCAGCCTCTTGCATGGCACGCAGGTCGATCCTGAGGCGAAGATCCAGCTGTTCCATGGCCAGCGTGTGCTCAGCCAAGTGTTGCCCTTGGCCAACAGCGGCGAAGGCGATGAAGTGCGCGTGTTGCTGCAAAGTCCGCTGGACCATGCGCTGGAATCCTTCGCGCCGCTGGACCGGCAGTTCATGGGGATTGCCCTGGCGGTGCTGCTGGTCTCGCTGGCGGTGGCCTTATTCCTGGCGCGGCGAGTGTCACGCCCGCTCAATGCGCTGGTGCAAGCCGCTGAACGGATCGGGGCCGGTGACTACCGCACCCCGGTGCGGGTGCGCAGCCACGACGAGTTCGGCCTGCTGGCGCGTGCGTTCAACGCCATGCAAAGCGGCATCGCCCTGCGCGAACGGCAACTGGCCCACAATGCCTTGCATGACCCGCTCACCGGATTGCCCAACCGTGCCCTGGCCATGGAGCGCCTGGGCAGTGCGGTCAGCGCACGTCGGCCAGTGGTGTTGCTGTATGTGGGGATCGAAAACTACCGAGTCATCAACGAAGGGTTTGGCCCCGAAGGTGTCGAGCACATGTTGTGCGAGGCCAGCCGCTGCTTGTCCAGCAGCCTGTTGGCCAGCGACACCGCCGCGCGCATCGCCGGCAGTGAGTTTCTGTTGTTGCTGGAAAACACCGAGATCGACTCTGCCGTGGCCCGCGCCGACCAGTTGCATGGGGCGTTGACCGAACCCCTGCGCATCGGCAATGACGAAGTGCGCCATGAGGTGAGTATCGGCATCGCCGCGTACCCTGCTGATGGGCAGCAGGTGGAAGAGTTGATCAACCGCGCGGCCATCGCCCGGCACGACGCGGCCAACTTGCCGGGGCATTTGCAGATCTACCAACCGGACCGCGACCTCGCCCACCAACGCCAGATCACCCTGATTCGCGACTTGCGCCGCGCCGTGATCGAAGGCGAGTTGTTCCTGTGCTACCAGCCCAAGCTCGATCTGCGGCACGGCCATGTGAGCCAGGCCGAAGCCTTGCTGCGCTGGCAGCACCCGACGCTGGGGCAAGTGGCCCCCGGGGAGTTCATTCCCCTGGCCGAACGCACCGGTAGCATGAGCGCGCTAACGCTGTGGGTGATCGAGGAAGCCATCCGCCAGATTGCCGAATGGGCGCAGCGTGGGCTGGTTATCCAGCTGTCGGTGAATATCTCCGTGAACGACTTGGCGGATGATGACTTGGCCATTCGCGTCACTGCGCTGTTGGCCCAATACCATGTGGGCGCCGAGCATTTGATTTTCGAGATTACCGAGAGCGCCATCATGCACAACCCGCAGCAGGCCCTCAGCGTGCTGGAGCAGTTGCGCAATTGCGGGATCAGCCTGTCGGTGGATGATTTCGGCACCGGTTACTCGTCCCTCGCACAGTTGCAGCGCCTGCCGGTACAAGAGCTGAAGATCGACCAGTCCTTTGTGCGCAACCTCGACAGCACCAGCGGCGACGGGGTGATCGTGCGCTCCACCATCGAGATGAGTCATAGCCTGGGGCTCAAGGTGGTGGCCGAGGGCGTGGAGTTCGAACACAGCCTCACCTTGCTCAAACGCTGGAACTGCGACACGGCCCAGGGCTACCTGATCAGCCGGCCGCTCAATGCCATGGCGTTCGAGCGGTGGATGCGGCGTGAGCAGGTGCCAACCTAGACAGTTTGACTGTGGCGAGGGAGCTTGCTCCCGCTGGAGTGCGAAGCGCTCCCAGGATTTTGGGGCCGCTGCGCAGCCCAGCGGGAGCAAGCTCCCTCGCCACAGGGGGGGCTACTTCGGCCGCGTTTCCGCGACCAGGGTTTGCAATCGCACCCACAACCTTTGGACATGCTGATGCTCGGTGCCCAGCGCGCCGATGGACACCCTCACCATCCAGCGCTCATCGAGGATGGCGGGGGTGACGTAGGCATCGCCTGACTGGTTGAGTTTTTCTGCCCAGGCTCGCGTGTGATGGTCCAGTGCCTGGCCTTCCAAACCCGGCGGTTCATGGCGAATGCACAGGGTTTGCAAGGCGGGCGTGGCCACCAGTGTCCAGTGCTCAGTGGCTTCGATCTGCTCTGCCAGCCAGCGCGCATTGGCCAGGTCTCGCCGCAACCGCGCTTGCAGGCCGCTGACGCCTTGCTCGCGTATCAGGAACCACAACTTCAAGGCGCGGAAACGGCTGCCCAGGGAGATCCGCCAGTCACGGTAGTTTCGCACTTGGCCGTCTGCGCTGGACTGCAGGTAACTCGGGTTGGTGGTCATGATGCGAATCAAATGCTCGGGGTCGCGCACGAAGTACACCGAGCAGTCGAAGGCCGCGCCCAGCCATTTGTGCGGGTTGAGCACTAGGGAGTCAGCCTTTTCGATGCCATCCCACAAGGCCCGGCATTCTGGCAGGATCATTGCGGCGCCGGCCATGGCCGAGTCCACATGCAGCCACAGGCTGTAGCGTTGGGTGAGGTCGCCAATGGCCTCCAGGGGGTCGATCGCCATGGCGGCCGTGGTGCCGGTGGTGGCAATCACCACGCAGGGCGTGTTACCGGCGGCCAGGTCCTGTTCGATGGCGTGCGCCAGTGCCTGGGGCGACATTGCATGGTGTGCGTCGGTGGCGATGGTGCGGATATGGTTCTGGCCGAACCCGGCCAGGATCGCCGCCTTGTTGACCGAGCTGTGGGCATGGGCTGAGGTGTAGACGATCAGGGGCGCGCTGCTGTTTTGCAGGCCGTTGTGCATCAGCGCGTAATCGGAGCTGCGTTCCCGGGCGCTGATAAGCGCCACCAGCGTGGAGGTGGACGCAGAGTCCTGGATCACACCGCTCCACGTGTTGCCCAGGCCGAGCATGTCGCGCAGCCAGTCGGTGGTGACTTCCTCTATTTCGGTGAGAGCCGGACTGGATTGCCAGGACAACCCAATCACACCCAGGCCGGTGCTCAGGCAATCGCCCAGCACTGAGGACAGTTCCACATTGGAAGGGAAGAACCCGAAGAAACTGGGATGCTGCCAATGCAGCAAGCCGGGCATGATCAGTTTTTCGACGTCGCCCATGATCTGTTCGAACGGTTCGGCGGTGTCAGGCGGGCTGGCCGGCAGGGCAGCTTTGATCTCGCCAGGTCGGGTGGTGGGCTGCACGCCGCGTTGTTCGATGTTCTGTCGGTAGTCTGCAATCAGGTCGATCATGGCATAGCCATGTTGGCGGAATTCTTCGGGGGTCATAGATAAACGTCCATGTGCACGAGCAATAAAAGTATTAGCACCAGAAGTAAAACGGTTCGCCGGGGGTATAGCCGATAAACGACTGCATGCTGACGCGTTTTCCCGAATCGAACCCGCAGATGGCGTGGGGGCGGCGGGTATTGATGAGCACCAGTTCGTTCTTGCGTGGGCGGATGCGCAGCGGTTTTTGTAAACACTGTTCGGGCAGTTGGGCACCTTCGAAGCGCTTGACCTCATCATAGCTAAAGGCTTGGGTATCCCAGATGATCAACTCGCCCCCCGAAGGCGGTGTTTGCAGGTAGATATTGGCGCTGAATTGATGCTGCAGTTCAGCGATTGTGCGGGGCAGGCAATCCACATGGGGCACCGTTTCCGAGAGGTGCGCCGTCTCCGGGAACATGACGCGGATGATCCCGCAAAACATCGGTCGGCCCTGGAACGAAGCGGCTGTTGCACCTTGCGGCCAGAGCGCCTGGAACTGTTCCATCAGCTGTTGAATGGGCGGTTTTTGCGGCGCACAGAGGCTGTCGATAAGGCCGCGCATACGGGCCGCGTCTGCATAATATTTCTGTTGGGCGTCACCGCCGGCGGCCTTGCCGTACGTGGAGTTGAACGGGGTGCCCCAGCGATGCACACCATAGAAGTGCTGAACGACGCGCCCCTCTTCATAGGTTTCATGACCATAGTGTTCCAGGGTGGCGGTATCGTCGATGGCCTGAATCAACCGTGCGCTGGTGGTTGCGTTGGCAAATTCAGGTACCCGAATGGCAAGCACTTGGCCACTGATGAGTTTTTTCAAACTTGCAGTATTGAGGTGGTCAAGTTCCAGGATTTTTGTGGGGGTGGAAAGAATCGGTTTTGTAGCGACATGGTCCGTCATGCAGTGAAGCTCCCTTTAAAGTTTTATCCGTACGCCTTTTGTATTACGCAGGGTGTGCGCACTAAATTAGTTTTAAAGGGTTGAGGGGAAACCACGGGGGCATTTTCAGCAGGCAAAAAAAAGCGGCTGCCCAACCGGGCCGCCGCTTTTTTGTACCGCCAGCGTTGCTTAATCTGGCAGTTTGAACGCCATCACATAGTCACCCTGCTTGGTCCCCAGGGAACCGTGACCGCCCGCCATGACCAGCACGTATTGCTTGCCGTCCTTGCCGGTGTAGGTCATCGGGGTGGTTTGCGCGCCTGCAGGCAGGCGGCCTTCCCACAGTTGCTTGCCGTTTTTCACGTCATAGGCACGCAGGTACTGGTCCAGGGTGCCGCTGAGGAACGCGACGCCACCGGCGGTGGTGAACGTACCGCCCAGGCTAGGCACGCCCATGGTCAGTGGGATTGGAACCGGCGAGCTGTCACGCACGGTGCCGTTCTTGTGCATCCAGATGGTCTGGTGGGTGGTCAGGTCGACCGCCGCCACGTAGCCCCAGGCCGGTGCCTGGCACGGCAGGCCCATCGGCGACAGCAGTGCTTCAAGGATCACACCATACGGGGCGCCTTTGTTCGGCTGCACGCCTTCGGTTTCGCTGACGCGTGGGCCTTGCTTGGCAATGTCGGCAGCCGGGATCAGCTTCGATTTGAACGCCATGTAGCTTGGGTTCACGAAGGCGATCTGGCGCACCGGGTCAACCGAGATACCGCCCCAGTCGAACACGCCGAAGTTGCCTGGGTACACGATCGAACCTTGCAGGGACGGCGGGGTGAACGGGCCGTCGTAGCGCATGGATTTGAAATCGATCCGGCACAGCATCTGGTCGAACGGTGTCACGCCCCACATGTCGCGTTCTTTCAACGGCGGCGGCATGAAGTTCAGGTCGGACTTGGGTTGGGTAGGGGAGGTGCGGTCGCCCGCCACTGCGCCCTGTGGCACCGGGATTTCATTGACGGGCACCACTGGCTGGCCAGTGGCGCGGTCCAGCACGTAGATGCTGCCTTGCTTGGTCGACGCCATCACCGCTTGCTTCACGCCCGCAGCGGTCTTGATGTCGATCAGCGAAGGCTGGCCGCCCACGTCCATGTCCCACAGGTCGTGGTGGGTGAACTGGAAGGTCCACTTCACGTGGCCGGTGTCGATGTCCAGGGCGGTCAGGCCCGCGGCGTACTTCTCGGACTCATCGGTACGGTCGCCGCCGTACTGGTCGGGCATCTGGTTGCCCATCGGCAGGTAGAGCATGCCGAGTTTTTCATCCACGGCGAACATGGACCACATGTTCGGCGAGTTGCGGGTGTAGGTCTTGCCCTCGGCCAACGGGGTGGTGTCGTCCGGGTTGCCGCTGTCCCAGTTCCACACCAGCTTGCCGGTGTGCACGTCGAACGCGCGGATCACGCCGCTTGGCTCGTCGATGGAAACGTTGTCGGTCACGTGACCGCCGATCACGACCAGGTTCTTGGTCACGGCCGGTGGCGACGTGGAGTAGTAACCGCCTGGGGCGAAGCTACCGATGTTGGCACGCAGGTCGACCTGACCTTTGTCACCGAAGTCTTCGCACATCTTGCCGGTGTCGGCGTTCAGGGCGATCAGACGGGTGTCGGCGGTCGGCACGAAGATGCGTTTCGGGCAGGCATTCGGAGCGGCGGCCGGGCTGGCAGTGCCAGTCGGGCTCTGCTCGGAAGCGTAGGCGGCGTCATCGTGGTACGACACGCCACGGCAGGTCATGTGCGCCCAACCTTTGAAGCTCTCAGCACCCTGGGTGGTGATTTTCGGGTCGAAACGCCAGATTTCCTTGCCGGTATCCGGGTCCAGGGCAATCACTTGGCTGTGCGGTGTGCACACGTAGAGCATGCCATTGACTTTCAGCGGGGTATTTTCCGCGGTGGTTTCACCGGGATCGCCTGGGCCAGGGATGTCGCCCGTGCGATAAGTCCACGCCGGCACCAGTTTATGGGCGTTCTCCGGGGTGATCTGTGCCAGTGGCGAGTAACGGTCACCGAAGGCCGAGCGGCCATAGGAGTTCCAGTCGCCATCGGCCTGGGTTGGCGCAGCGCTGGCCATACCCGGCACCGCGTCGCGGTCCAGTTGGCCGGTCTTGACCATTTCACCTGGGTTGGTGAATTGGCTGGCCAGGGCGGTCGCGCCCGCCAGCACCACGGCAACGCTCAGCGCGCCGGTACCCAGCGGGGCCGCTTGGCCACGCAGCAACGGACGACGAAACCACGGCAACAGCATGACGATGCCCAAGGCGAACAGCAGGGCCAGGCGCGGCACCAACTGCCACCAGTCCAGGCCGACTTCCCACAGCGCCCACACGGTGCTGGCGAACAACACCAGGGCGTACAAGCCCAGCGCAGCGCGGCGGGTGGCCAGCAGCAACACGCCGGTCAGGGTGATGCCGATACCGGCGAGCAGGTAGTACAGCGACCCGCCGAGCATGCTCAGCTTGACGCCGCCAGCCAGCAAGGCCAGCCCCATGATCAGCAGCAAGACGCCTAGCAGCCTGGGCAACAGGCGGCTTGGGCTTGAGGCACCATCAGTGCTCATAGTGTGTTTCTCCGTTACGTTGGAATTATGTAACCCCGTGCTTCACTCACTGTAGATGACGATTCGGCTCGGGCTTGGTTCATCGTTATTTTTGATTTTTTCTGTGGATAACCGGGTTATCCACAGGCAGGCAATAAACTCCCGAGCGCAGGTCGGATTAAGACAGCGCTGTCTTTGAGCAAAAAGAGATTCGGCAAAAGGAGTCGACCGGGAGCTGAAGCGTTTCAGATTGTTGCGAAGGATAATGCGGCGGGGCGTTTTGAGAAAGGGTGAATCGCAAGATGCATCATTTCAGTTTTGGTAACAGTGACAGATAGTCGCCCCAATACCGATCAGTCAAGCGAACGCAATGCTCAACGCAACGACGTTCAAATGTGGGAGCTGGCTTGCCTGCGAAGACGTCGGCCCAGCAAACATTGATGTTGACTGACCCAACGCCCGCTCCCACAGGGGATTTTCGGTGATGATTAGAAGGTAGTGCGAACGCCGAACTGCACGCTTCTACCTGGCGCCGGCGCGATATCGCGCAGGATCGAGCTGGCATAGCGCACGGTCTGGTTGGTCAGGTTCTCGCCATTGACGAAGGCCAGCCACTGGCTGCCGCCCACATTGAAGCGATACCCCGCGCTGGCGCCGAGGGTGGTGTAGCCATCGGTGCCGCTTTCGTTATCCGGCACGCGTCCTTGGCCTGCGGCATGTTCCACGTCGATACGCGCCTGCCAGCGATCCAGTTCCCACAGCAGGCCGCTGCTCATGCGCAGAGGCGCAATGCGTGGCAAGGCTTCGCCGGTGTCCAGGTTGGTGGCGCGGGTGTAGTCGCCCGACAGTTCCAGCGCAAACTTGCCGTAGGCGCCTTCGCCGAGCTTCCAGTGATCCTGGGCTTCGAAGCCGGCGAAGCGTGCTCGTACGCCAGAATATTCGTACTCGGGAATACCGCCCGCGTCCTCTTCACCTTCGTCGTTTAGCGTACGGCCAGTGCCGAGCAAACCGATGTAATTGGAGAAGCGGCTATAGAACACGCCAAAGCTGCCCTTGTGGGTGCCGTTGTCAAAGCGCAGCGCCAGGTCGCTGGACACGGCTTTTTCTTTCTTCAGGTTGGCATCGCCCAACTCATAGGTGCCGGTGGCGACGTGGGCGCCGTTGGCATACAGCTCGTAGAAGGTCGGTGCGCGTTCGGTGTAGCCCAGGGTGGCGGCCAGGGACCAGACCGGCGTAAGGGTGTAGACAGCGCCAGACGACAAGCTGCCGGCGGTGAAGTTATTGCTCTTGTCGGCATTGGCAAAACGCTCGTTGCCTTTGGCGTTCGGGTCGACGCTGGTGTGTTCCACGCGTGCGCCGAGGCTGAGTTTCAGGCGTTCAGTGGCTTGCATTTCTTCGAGGATAAACAGCGCGCCGGCGTTGGTGTCGCTCTGTGGCACGAAAGCTTCTTCGCCCAGGGCCGAGAACTCGTTGCGCGTCACTTGGGCACCGACCACCCCATCGAACGGGCCAATCGGCTGGTGTCGGGCTTCAACGCGGGCTTCATAGCCTTTGTTCTTGAAGGTGGTGCCGGTTTCGCCGCCTTCGATTTCCCGGTGTTCGTAGTCGGTGTAACCGGCGTCTATTTTCACCGAGGTAAATGGCCCTTGCAGGTTGCGGATCTCGGACGCAAAGGCGTAGTGGTCCTGTTTCATGCGGATGCGCACATCCTGCTCGGCGGGTGAGCCGTAGTTACTGTCGTAATTGCTGTAGGACAGCCCGGCATAACCATCGTCCCAAGTGTAGGAACCGCCCACCGCACCGCCGTCCTGGCGCCCATTGCTGTTACCCAGGCGCCCGTTTTTGCCGGGGCCGTTCTCGCTCTCCGGTGCATGCCGGCTGCGGGCATAGCCTGGAATTTTCAGGTCGTTGAACTCGCGGCCATTGGCATCCAGGTGCAAGGCGAAGCTGCCGTTGCCGGCTTCCAGCTTGCCCGCGCTGCTGCGGGTGGTGTCGGCACCGCCGTAGCGCAACTCGCCGGCGCCATGGATGCCTTCAATGGCCTCGGTGGGGATGCGATTGTCGAAGGTGTTGACCACGCCGCCGATGGCGCTGCCGCCGTACAGCAGGGCGGCCGGGCCCCTTACGATTTCGATGCGGTCAACGTTGATCGGGTCCAGGGGCACCGCGTGGTCGTAGGACAGCGACGAGGCATCCAGCGCCCCCACGCCGTTGCGCAGGATGCGAATGCGGTCGCCATCCTGGCCGCGAATGATTGGGCGGCTGGCCCCCGGGCCAAAGTACGAAGACGACACGCCCGGCTGCTTGTTCAGGGTTTCACCGAGGCTGCCTTTTTGTTGCAGGGTCAGGTCATCGCCTTCCAGCACGGTGGTGGGCGAGGCGAGTTGTGTGCTGCCCAGCGGGTTGCCGGTGACTACTTGGGGTGGCAGTTCAAGGGCATGGGCCTGGGAGCCAATCAACAGGGCGGCGGCGAGGGGCGACAAGCGCCAGAGAGAAGGCAGCGACATCGGATATTCCTGGGCAAAGTGACTGATAACTTAAGTTACAATATAACATCTCTTTTCTGTGAAAAAGGGGAACTTTTCCTGGCGGGCTATATTCAATGCGATGCTTCCACCTGCTCGCCCCGTCGGCTAAGGTGCGCGGCTGTGTTCCTCTTTTTGCAAAAGGCCCGGCATGACCGCGACAAGCAACGACCCGCTCCACGGTGTGACCCTGCAGCACGTGCTCACCACCCTGGTGGAACATTACGAGTGGAGCGGCTTGGCCGAGCGCATTGATATCCGCTGCTTCAAGAGTGACCCGAGCATCAAGTCGAGCCTGACTTTCCTGCGCAAAACCCCGTGGGCGCGGGAAAAGGTCGAAGCTTTGTACGTCAAGCTGATGCGTACCAAGCGCCCCCTGGATTGAAAGCATGAAGCGCTTTGTCGCGACGGCAGCCTTGGCCGGTTGGGTGGGGTTGGCTATCCAGCAATACCTGATTCTCTATTCGCGCTGGGCCAGTGGCGCGAGCTTGCTGGGCGGCCTGATCAGTTTCTTCAGCTTCTTCACCGTTCTGACCAATACCCTGGTGGTCGTGGTGCTCAGCTACTCACTGGTCAAGCGCGACTCAGCCGCCAAGCGGTTCTTCCTCGCGCCTCGCATCAGTAGCGCGATTGCCGCGAGCATCGTGGTGGTGAGCCTGGCCTACAACCTGCTGCTGCGGCATCTGTGGAGCCCGCAAGGCTTTCAATTTATCGCCGATGAATTGCTGCACGACGTCATGCCGTTGTTGTTTGTGGTGTATTGGTGGCGGTGCGTGCCCAAGGGTACGTTGCGGCTCAAACACATTGCCGGCTGGGTGATCTACCCATTGGTGTACTTCGGTTATGTGCTGCTGCGGGGGCATATGCTCGGGCAGTATCAGTACCCGTTCATGGATGTGGACAGCCTCGGTTATCCACAAGTGTTTGTGAATGCCGGAGGGATTTTGGCAGGGTTTATCGTCATTGGGCTGGTGATCGTTGGCCTGGACAAGCGCCTCAAATCACCCTCGATTTAAAGTGAGCACCATTAAGGTGGGAGCAGGCAAGCCAGCTCCCACCTTATTCATTCTTCTTCGCTGCCCTCAGCACGCCAGTAACCCACGGCCTTGAGGTATTCCTCATTGACCTTGTGCGTATCCAGCAGCACCCGCCGTACCTGGCGTGACAACTTGGTTTCGGTGGCGACAAAGCTGTACAGCGTGCCGCTGGGCAGCGTCAGGTTGCGCACCACGTCGAGCAGGTCATCCTGGCCGCGCATCACCCAAATAATCTCGACGTCCGCCGCGCTTTGCAGCGCTTGTTGCTCCGCCGCATCGGCGATTTCAATCACCGCCAGCACCTTGCGCCCGGCCGGCAGTTCTTCCAGGCGTCGACCGATGGCGGGCAGGGCGGTTTCGTCGCCGATCAGCAGGTAGCTGTCGAAAATGTCCGGCACGATCATCGAGCCTCGTGGCCCGCCGATATACAGGTGCTGACCGACCTGCGCCTGCTCGGCCCAGGTAGACGCAGGGCCATCGCCATGTAGCACGAAGTCGATATCCAGCTCGCCGATTTTCAGGTCGTAGCGTCGTGGCGTGTAGTCGCGCATGGCCGGTTGCGGGCCGTCGCCCTTGATGGCGAACGTCGGGCTTTCCAGCGCCGCTTGCTCGGCGGCGTTCTGCGGGAACAGCAGCTTGATGTGATCGTCGCTGCCCAGGCTGACAAAGCCCGCCAGCTCAGGCCCGCCCAGTGTGATGCGGCGCATGCGCGGGGTGATGTCCACCACCCGCAGCACTTCCAGGCGGCGGCGTTTTATTTCATGGGTTACGCGGTGAATAGCTTGTGTGTTCATTGGTCTGTCCCGTCGGCAATGGCTTGGGCGGTGCGATTGAGCAGCGCCGCAACACGAACGATTTCCTGCGGGCTCCAGTGCCCGTTGTGCGAATGCAAGGCGTGGCGCAGGTTGTGCACCGCCTCATGAATCTCGGGTGGGCGATCGTGGCCGCGCAGCGAGCGTTTGCTCACATCGATGCGCATGCGCACGCCGTCCAGGGCAACGGCCTGCTCACTTAGAAAGAGACGACCGGCGTCGGTGATTGTGTAGTGTTTTTTCCCGCCTTCGGCATTGCCGCTGATCAGCTCGCTCTCTTCGAGGAAGGTCAAGGTCGGGTAGATCACGCCGGGGCTGGGACTGTAGGCGCCGTCGAACAGGCTTTCGATGCGGCGGATCAGGTCGTAGCCGTGGCATGGTTGTTCGGCGATCAGCGCCAGCAGCAGTAATTTCAGATCACCCGGTGCGAAGACGCGAGGACCGCGACCGCCACGTTTTTCGAATTCACCGCGAGGTTCGTTTCTCATGCAGTCTCTCCAGACAGGTTTAGATATAACTTAAGATATATCTTAACGTGACGATAGAGCTTGGCGACCAACGGTCGTCGGCGCCTTTTCCGGCAGAGGACCTTGGAATACGTGGAATACGATTAATTTTAGAGTCATAACTTTAATTAGAGTTTAAACTCAGTTAAGTTTATGTCCGGCAGCTTGTTTGTGGTATTTTTCTGAGCGAAAGTTCTTTTGGTTGGCCCTGTTTTTTGTGTTGTAGTCTTGTTCTTACAGCTAATTTAAAAGTTTTGGCAAAGTGCCATGTTTTTCTCTCAATCCCTGATTAATAGGGCTACGCAGGCGTGAGAGGTTGCCTGCATACCTACTGTTGTTTTGAGTTGATCATTGTTTGGCGTTGCAACTAACGGCGGCGCGTTCGTTGTTAAGGCGGTTACTTGGCGACGAATCACTCAATGTTGATAACTACAGGTATTGACCATGTTCAAGAAGTTTGCGATTGCTGTTCCCCTGGCTGTTATGGCGCTGTCCTCCTCGGTAACAGCTTTTGCTGCCGGTGAAGCCAGCCACACCGTCAACATGAAGGCCACCATCCCGACTACCGTGTTCCACGCCCAGCCGCGTGACCCGAACTGGGGTCGCGATGAAACCATGACCTACAACCTGGTCAGCGGTGAGCTGGCGCCGTTGAGTGCCATCTACGACATCAAGAACACCAATGGTTCGGTTCACGCCTACATCGAAGGCGGCCCGGCCGTGCTGTTCAACGGTGACCCAAGCCAGAACATCCCGCTCACCACCACCCTCAATGGTGTGACCCTGACCGGCACCCCACAGGAAGTGGTCAACGAAGCCGACTCCACCCCAGGCGTAGGTGCGGAGATGCGCATCGTCGCAGCCAAGCCTTCGGCGACTCAGCGCGGTTCGTACACCTCCGTGATGCCAGTGGTCTTCGACGCGGTACTGCCAGTAGCGCCTTGATGCCACTTAATGCCCGCTTGGCGCGGGCATGACTTTTCAGGTCGGCGAATGCCTCCTCCGTTCGCCGGCCTGGTTTTTGATTCTGGTCTCCTGGCATTCAGAGTATCCGTTCATGTTCCCGATGACGCCTATCGCGGCTGCGCTTGCGCTGCTGATATGTACGAGTGCGCTGGCGGCACCTGCTGCTTCCGGTGCAGCCACGCCCGGCAGCCTGATCACTCAGGCCCAAGGCTTGCCCGCAGGCTTTGCCGATCACTTTTTCGATGTACCCCTCGCGGTGCGCGTAGACCTGGACCACCAACTGCTTGGCGAAGCGCTGATCGTGCTGTCCCGGGACGACCGCGTCACCCTGCTCGAATTCACCGACACCGGCGACAGCAAGGTGCCGGCTGCCACCCGCGACACCTGGCAAGGCCTGCTGGAAAAAGGCGTGGCGTTGGGCGCCTGCACCCAGTCTTGCCCGCAAAAGATGATCTCTGCTTACTACAATCTGGAAAGCTCGCAGTTGTCGATCCTCACGCAGGACGTTGAACTGAGTAGCGAAGCCCCGCGCTTTTACGACCAGCCCGACGGCGGCAGCCTGGGGTTGATCATCAACAACCAGCTCAACCTAAATGGCGGTCAGCAAGACAGCCTCGGCGGCCGTTATGGTTTGCAAGCCAGTTCCAGCGTGGGCAACTGGAGCCAGGTGTTCAACCTGCAACTGGCGCGCCAGAGCGGTAATGACCAACCCATGCGCCACGCGATTCATGAGCTGTATACCCAGCGTGAACTGGAAGGGCAATTTTTTCGCCTCGGCCACTTCACCCCCAATTCCGATGGCCTGACCCGTCAACTGCGCAGCTTCGGCGCCAGCCCCGACACCGCCTTGGGCATCATGTACGGCAGTTCCGACAGCCTGGCGATCAACAACCCCAAGCCCAGCGTGTACCCGATCTACGTCACCGCCAACCGTCAGGCAGCGGTAGAGATTTATCGCAACGGCTTGTTGATCAACACCCAGGCCGTGGCCGCCGGCCTGCAAACCCTGGACACCCGGCCACTACCCGGCGGTATCTATGAAGTGGAAGTACGCCTGGTGGAAGACGGCCTCACCACCAGCACTACCCAGGAGCTGGTGTACAAACCCGGTAACTGGCGCAACGCCGAAGACCGCTGGCGCTACAACCTGTTCGCCGGGCGCGAAACCAAGCTGTTCAGCAACTGGGACGAGCAAGCCTCGGGTGTGGTGACGGCCGGCGCGTCGCTCAATTACCTGCTGCACCCACGGGTGATTCTTGGCCTGTCGGCCCGCCAGGTGCGCGAGCAACTGCAATATGGCAGCTCGGTGGACTGGACCGTTGCCGACAACACCAGCCTCTATGCCAATGTTTATCAAACCCGTGAACATGGCACGGGCCTTGACCTGCAAGGGCTCTACAGCTTCGGCGCGACCAACCTGGTGTTCAGTCACAACCGCAGCTGGCTCGACACCCGCGACACCTACGAAACCCTGCCCGACGGCACGCGCCTGCGGCGCAACACCTTTGTCGGCCAGGCCAGCAATTCGGCGTTGTCGGTCAACCATCGCCTTGATGCGAAAAACACCTTGAACATGCGAGTGTCCCATAGCCAAGGCAACGTCGAAGGTGCGGGGCTGGACCTGGGCTGGAGCCGTCACGACAGCTTTTTCGGCAGTGATGCCAACTGGCGTTTCTCGGTGTTCGACCGCCCCGGCAGCGCCGGCACCAATGACCAGCGCAACCGTGGCGTGGATGTGAGCCTGAGCGTGAACCTGGGCAGCGATGGCCGGCAGATTTCCGGCAGCATCGGCACCCGCACCGCCCGTGATGGCGGCCGCGATAACAATGCGTCGATCACGTATCGGCAGAACCTCACCGACCATGTGCTGCAAAGTGTCTCGGCCACGGCGATCACTGATACCTACGGCGTCGGCCTGTCAGGCATGACCAACTTCAGTACCGACGTGGTCAGCGGCGACGGCTTTGTGCAGCGCAGCTCCTTCAATGGCGATTTCAGTGGTGGCTTGAACCTCAACAGCACCTTCGTCGCGGGCGCCGGGAAAATGCTGCTCAGCAGCCAGTACCAGGGCAACGGCGCGGGGATGATCATCGATGTGGAAACCGACCTCGACGAGATCGCCCTGCGCGCCGACGACCTGGGCGGCGGCAGCGCGGTACTGCGTCCGGGGCGCAACTACGTGCCGGTCTCGGCCTACAAGAGCAGCAGCGTGAGCTTCGACTTCGAAGGCAACCACCCGCCGGCGGCGAACATCCAGCCCGCGCGCTCCAGTTACCACCTGAACAAGGGCGGCGTGGACTACCGCAAGATCACCGTGATGAAAACCGTCACCGTACTCGGCCGCCTGCTGGATGAACGCGGCGCGCCGCTTAAAGGCCATCACGTAATCAATCACGCCAGCCGTGGGGTCAGCGAAGTGGACGGGTTCTTCTCCATGGAGATGAGCGCCAGCGCGCCGACCCTGCAGGTGCGCTACCAGAACCAGTTGCTCTGCCAGTTCCGCCTGGACCCGAGCACTGCGCCGGATGAAAACGACGTGCTGATGATTGGTGATCTGCGCTGCACGCCGGACACGCTGGCCGAAGCTAACCACAAGGGCGAAACCGCCGGTTGACGGCGGTTGAAACGGGAGTTCATGACCTTGATTACCGCAATGAAAAAACGCTTGGGGCTCTGTGCATTCGCGCTGGTTTTGGGCGCTACCTACAGCTTGCCGGCACTGGCTATCGTCGAGCAGATCACGGCGGTGTTTCGCCCCGATCCGGCCAACCCAACGAGCAATAAATTCGTCAATACCACGCCGCAAAGTGGCTTGTGTCCCTGGCACGTTCCAGCCAGGTGCGAGGCGGTCAATACCTTCAGTATTCGTAACAGTTCGTTCCGGGCCTATTCCAATGGGCCGATACCGGCGTTTCCGGAGGATCCGCGCCAGAGCGCCTATTTCAAGGTGCCCTCGGCATTTCGCGATCTGCAAGTGACTCACACCGTCACCAGTCGTGCGGAGACGGTACAGATGCGCATTGCCGGTATTGGGGGACGGTGGAATGTCTCTTATCCACCGGGTGTGTCCGGCTGGGCCACGCCAGGCGTGGGCTGGAACGCTTATTGGCGAGGGGCGCCGGCACCGTGCTTGCCGATCAATTACATGGCGGCGGGACAAGCGTATGCGCTTTTTTTCTGGATCGTTCCGGAGAACGCCGGAGCCTGCAGCGTTACAAATGGTATGGAAATCGGGCGGATGAGCTACAGCACGCTTGAGTACGGCTACGAACTCAAGACACCAAACCCTCTGGGTATGGACGCTGGTACTTATGAGGGGTCCATCACTTACACCATGGGCCCGGGCGGCGATATGGATTTCGGCACCACCATGATCCCCGACGAAAACACCCTGACGTTCAACTTCATCTTGTCGGTGGAGCACGTGCTCAAGATTGACCTGCCGGCGGGCGGCAATCGCATCGAGCTGTTACCCGAAGGCGGCTGGCAAGCCTGGCTCAACCAGGGGCGGCGCCCCTCGCGGCTATGGCGTGACCAGACCTTCGCAATCTCCGCCAGCTCACGTTTCAAGATGACCCTGGAGTGCGGGCTGGTGATCGGCAACACCTGTGGCCTGCGCAACAACGACGGTGACGAAGTGCCGCTTCAAGTCGCCGTGAGCCTGCCCTATGGCTTGCGTGATCAGCACGACCAGGGCGTGAACAAACTGCCCCTGCGCCTCGACGGCGTCGGCACCGAACTGTTCCAGCCGTTGCAGTACGTGAACAACCGCGAGGGCGAGTTGCATTTCGAGGTGGGCAAGGATGACGTGGCCGACATGCTCAAGAAACCCGGCAGCACCTATTCCGGCGTGGCCACGGTGATCTGGGATTCGGAAGTCTAGGCGAGCCCGGCTCGCATATCGGCTCCCTGTGGTGGGCCGCGTTCAATCAATAAGGCGTAATCAAACATGAAACATGCAGTGTTAGGGGCTGGGCTGTTGCTGATGTCATTGGCGGCGCAGGCCGGGCCGGCGATCAATGTCGGCGTGGTGTATGACTACCTGGAGGGCGACCGCAGTTCTTATCTCAAGCGGGTGTTCAACGGCGGCACCAGCACCGCCTTTATCAAGGTCAATGTGCTGGAAATTGTCTATAACGCCGACGGCACGTCCAGGGAAATCCCGGTGGCCTCCCTGACGGATGACAAGGGCGCCGCCACCAGCCGCGACGGCCTGATGGCCAGCCCGGCGCGGTTGATCGTTCCGGCGGGCGGGCGCCAGGGGACGCGCTTGCTGTACATGGGCGAGCGCGACAAGGAGCGTTACTTCCGGGTGCGCTTCATCCCGGTGGTGCCGGAGAAGGAAGACGACTTCGCCGTGACCGACGCCGAGCGCGACGAGTACAAAAAAGATCTCGCCGCCGGCGTCAACGTCATGGCCGGTTACGGCACGGTGTTTTTCGTGCGGCCCAAGGACACCCGCTTCGATACGAAGGTCGTCGAGACCGCCGACCAGTACACACTGCGCAACGCCGGCAACAGCGTGGTGGTACTCGATGAGTTCCGGGACTGTTCAGCGGCGAAAAAAACCGACTGCGAAGCCACCACCAAACACCACATCCTGCCGGGACGCCAATGGCAGCTCGAGAAGAAGCCCGGACGTGAATACCGCTTCCAGATGATCGAAGGCCGCGACAAAACACCGATGACGGTCAACAGCAACGGGTGATGACAATGTTCAAGCAACTGACGGTATGGGCGGGGCTGGTCGCAACGTTGTTCATCGGCGGGCCGGTACAGGCGTTTCAGGAGCGCCAGAGTTTTGATGTGTCGGTCACCATTCCGATCCACGAAGCCTATGTGCTGCCCTCCGAACCTGACTGGATGGCGCAGGACCAACTGCTGGCCTGGGACCTGGCGACCTCCAGGCTCGGGCGCCTGCGCAAGAACTTCGACGTGAAAAACCTCAATGGCGGCGTAGCTGCGCGGCTGGGGGACGTGCCCTATCTGTTGAGCGGCCGCGACCGTATTGATTTGCGCGTGCTGTTCAACCGGGTGCCCCTGACCCTGGACTCGACCCAGATACTCAGCGCTGACGAGGCGGGCATGGGCCGGCGCGTCGAGCTGGAGATTGCTCCGATCGAGCCGCAGGGTGGATACCAGGGCGGGTCCTACTACGGCACGGTGCACCTGATGTTTGATTTTCTGGCGCCTTGACCGCTCGGGCCCATTTCATCGAGCTGCTGGTACTTCAGGTCGAAGGTGTTGCCGTTGTTTCATTTGGCGGTGGGGTTCTGCTGCTCAAGGTAACGCTTCCAACCTTCTCAACCGGGCTACCAGCGTACTGCGAGAGGCCAGATGAATACCGGCCTCGTCGTCCGATGTGAGCCGGTGCTGGTCCAGCTGCGTGCGGGTAGCGGGGCTCGAATAACAGGGTTGGGTAGTCTGTAAGTCAGATGACTTACCCTAATCACGTCCATGAAAGCATGGGTATCTACACAACTTTTTGGTGCGACGCCGGGCCTGTGGGAGGGGGCTTGCTCGCGAAGGCGACCTGACAGCTGAAGCTGTTATCCGTCTACATATCCATTTCTGCGGTAACGGCCACTTAGGGTTCCGCTTTTACAGCGGCTCACTTTTGAAAAGCGCAAAAGTAAGCAAAACGCTCTTGCCCCA
>NZ_JBQEQE010000005.1:49852-167875 GCF_052046095.1 Pseudomonas sp. 22072 | reverse complement strand
AACCGGCATCCCTGCCGGTTTACCCCCCAAATCCCTGTCGAATTCCGGCCAGCGTGGTTTGACGGGGCGCCTAAGATCAAGATCAAAAGCAGAGCAAGAGCAAGAGCGGCTCGCTTCGCATCGTGGTTAGCGTCGGCAGTGGCTACAAAAGTTGTGTAGATACCCATGCCCATGAAAGGCCAATACATAACCATTGCATCGCAGTTTGCGCTGCACGCTTATTTACCGGTGCTGCTCACGCAGGCGTTCTGCTCGTCGCCTTGCAGGTATGGCATCAATAGGGGCGCCATGCCTTTGAGCACCTGCACCGGCAGCGCCGAGGTGAAGGTGAAACCCTGCGCCGAACTGCCGGGCACGAAGGCGGTGAGCGTGCCGAAGTGGCGCTCGCCGATATAAAACACAAAGGTGGCGGTGCGGTTGATCGCTTTGGAGCTGAGAATGCGCCCGCCGGCACCGATGGCTTCGATACGGTTATCGCCAGTGCCGGTCTTGCCGCCCATGGCCAACGGTGTGCCGTCGGCGTGTTTGAAACTGCCGGCGACGCGTTTGGCGGTGCCGGCATCGACCACCTGGGAGAGCGCGCCGCGCAGGGCCGTCGCCACCTCGGAAGGCATCACTCGGCGGGCGCGGTCGGGGGCATTGATCAGGCGGGTGTCATAGGGCGTGCCGGCAGCAAAGTGCAGGCTGTCAATGCGCAGCACCGGAATGCGTACGCCGTCATTGAGGATGATGCCCATCAACTCGGCCAGCGCTGCCGGGCGGTCGCCGGAGCTGCCGATGGCGGTCGCCAACGATGGCACCAGATGGTCAAACGGATAACCCACGGCTTTCCAGCGCTGATGAATATCCAGAAACGCTTCGATCTCCAGCATGGTGCGGATACGCCCGTCGCGGGCGCTCTGATGGCGGCTTTTGAATAACCAGCTGTAAACCTCCTGGCGTTCGAACTGACTGGCTTTGACGATCTCGCTGAACGTCGCGTCCGGATGGTTGAGCAGGTAGCCCATCAGCCACAGGTCCAGCGGGTGCACCTTGGCGATATAGCCTTGGTCAGGCAAGTCATAGGCGCCTGGGCCGTAGCTGTCGTACAGCGTGTCGAGGCGTTTGTCGTTCAGCGTCTGCTGGCCTTTGGTTCCCGCCAGGCGCGCACGCAGGAAGCTGTTGAAACTCTCGCGGCTGGCGTCGGGCAGCAGGTATCGGTGCACGGCCGCCAGGCGGATCGGCGTGGGATGCAGACTGTCGAGGAAGGTTTCCAGGCGCGCCTGGGTGTCTTTTTTCTGGTACTTCTTCCAGAACTTGAGCAAAAAAGCGGTGCCTTCGCGGTCGGCGAATTGCGCCAGGTATTCCTGGCGGCGTGGCTCGCTGTCGTCCTTGAGCAACTGCGCGCTGTTGTTGGCGCTGCTGTAGGTGACGTAGCGCACCAGGTCGCGCATCAGGCGGATGAACGGCAGGTTGATCGACTCGCGCAGGGCATCGCGCAGGCTCGGGTTGCGGCCGTTGTCCTGGTTGCGAAAGTTATGGAAGCGGTGCAGGCCGCCACCGGTGAAAAAGCTTTCGCCGGGGCTGGCCGAATAGGTGCGGTCCAAGGCCGCTTCGAGCATGTCTGCCAAGGATTTACCGGGATTTTGCAGCAGGTAGTCCACGGCCCAACGGCTGAGGCGGTCCTGCTCGGCGACCTCGACTTTTTTCAACGCTGCTGGCGTCAATGCGCCGTAGCGCTCATGTAGCTCGGCGATGATTTGCAGGTAGGTGGTCAGCACGCGCAACTTGGCGGTAGAACCCAATTCAAGCTTGCTGCCCTCGTTGATGTCGAACGGCTGGTCGGTGTTGTCGGTTTGCACCCGCACGCGCGCGCTGTCGGCGGTGCGCTCGAACAAGGTAAAGCTGTAGCGCACCTGCGGCGTGCTGGCGGGGGTGAGCAAGCGCTCGCCCAGCAGCCCGATCTCTTTGGCATAGACCGGGTCGGCCAGTTGCTTGAGGTACGCGGTGATCTGCTCCTGCAGTCGGCCTTGCAAGGTGCTGGTGGCGGACAGGTCCAGGCGGTCGAGGTCGTACAGCGGGCGATCGAGCAGCGCGGCCAGGCGGCTGCGGGCCACGCTGATGCCTTTGTTGGCCTCGATCTTCTGGGTGGTCGGTTGTTGCTGCCAGTCGCGGTAGGTGACCTGGCTGGCCAGCGCTGCCTTCAGTAATCCCGGCTCGATCACGCCCTGTTGCGCCAGCAGTCGCAGGTGACTGTCGGTCAACTGCGCCAGCTCATCGCGGCCCTTGGTCAGGTAATGGGACGGGCGGCGCTGGGCGATCATCAGCGACAGCACTTGGCGCAACGCCAGGCCGCGGGCCGCCAGGCTGGGCGCGGTGTTCGTGGTGTCGGCCAGGGCCCGGTTGACCTGGTTGAAGTCGGCGCCATACCACACCCGCAGGCCTTCGGCCATGCCGTGCACTTCGCCGTGGCCGGGCACTGCCGAAAGCGGCACGCTGTTGAGGTAGTCGCGCACCACGTTCTGCCGAGCGAGGAGGGTGTCGGGGCCGTGCTGATAGGCGCGCACACTGGCCGAGAGCATCTGGCGCAGTTTTTCGCTGCCCGACAGGGTCAGGCCGTCCGGCGAATGGCGGTACTTTTCCAACTGCGTGGCCAGGGTGCTGCCGCCCGCCGTTTGCCCCGGCAGGTGCAACTGGCGCGCAACCTGTGACCACGCGGCCTTGGCAAAGCGCGGCCAGTCCACCGCCGGGTTGGCCTGGGCCGGCTGCGGGTCGAGCAACTCGCGGTTTTCGATAAACAGCAGGCTGCGCACCATCAACGGTGGCACGTCGCTGAACTGCTCATACAACTGCGTCGGGTAATTGAATTGATACAGCGGCGCGGCGCGGCAATCGGTGATGCTCAGCCCGGCCTGGATTTTTTCTGCGTAGGGAATAAACAGGCCGTGACGGCTGTAGTTCATCAGCGCCGCGGAGAAGCGTGCCTGGGACTCGATCACGTAATTACGCTTGAGCAGGCGCGGCAGGAAGTCGCCCAGGGCGCTGTAGCCCAGGCGCTGATCGAAGGGCCCGGCGCCGGGGTACAGGATCGCATCGCTGGATCCGGGTTCGACGCGGTAGGTCAACTGCGCGGCCCATTGGCTGAAGGTGCGAGCTTGCCAGCGAGCGCCGTGCATCTCGCGCAACGCGGCAAAACCCAGGGCGAGCAGCACCAGCAGGAGGATCAGCCAGAACAGCCGGCGCCATGGCCGGGGCGGTCTGAATTTTTTCGGCAATGGGGCGGGTGACGGGCTGTCGGCTTCAGCCTGGTGCGAGTCGGTTTGCCACAGTGCGCCCATAGTCGACTGATCCATTCCTACAGATTGATCGGACTTGTCTGAAGCGTAGACGCGAATTGCCTTGCCCATGAAGTTTGTCGACGGGGCAGCACACAGCGCGTCATGGCAGGCGTTAATTGTCTAGGCCAGCGGGTCGCTCGGCGGCGGTTAGCGTTTGATTTTAACTGCCCTCAGAGTATCAACATGACCGCTTCCACCCCTCCAGCCGACTCACAGCACCTCATCACGAGCGAGCAAATCGAAACGTTGTTTCGCGAGCCGCCGTCATTGCTGGCGGTAGCGCAAGAAAGCGCCCAGGCCTACCTTGACCAGCATTTTGCTGAACACAAATGGCAGGCCGGTCT
Organism: Pseudomonas sp. 22072; assembly: GCF_052046095.1. Lineage (NCBI taxonomy): Bacteria > Pseudomonadati > Pseudomonadota > Gammaproteobacteria > Pseudomonadales > Pseudomonadaceae > Pseudomonas > Pseudomonas sp. 22072. The sequence goes on along the minus strand of NZ_JBQEQE010000005.1, from coordinate 164,214 downwards.
GATTTATATCGCTGCGCCCGCCGACACTGACGGTAGCCTCGTTTACCAGGCCTTGTCCGAGTGGCTGCTGCAACGCCTGGCCCTCGCCGGCCCGGTGTTGCTGGTGGCGGACTATCACGTGGTCGCCCAACGGGTGCGCGAGGTGTTTGTGGAAGGTGGCCCGAGCCTGGTTGAACTGGAACGGCTGATCAACCGTTGCGGCGCGCTGCTGTGGAGGACCTATGTGAAACGCCTGCAAGCCTGGTGGTCTGAAGAGCTGCCGGTGAACATGACGCGCTGGGGCTACCTGTCGGATGACCTGCTGACACTGCTGTATGACTCACCCAAGCCGCCGGGATACAGCGAGGAGCAATTCGCCACACTGTTCCCCAAAACCCTGCTGCATCCGATTCGCCCGGATAACGAGTGGAGCGCCCACGGCGATGCATTGCGGGTGCAGGCGGTTTACCTGGCGGGGCCGCCCGTCGAGATGCTGCCGGTGCTGGTCCTTATTCACGGGCAACAGCGCATGCTGTTCAGCCCGGCCAGTGGCCTGCACCCGCTGCGCGACGAGGACGAAATCGCTGCTTGGTTGCCGGCTTTTGCTGAGGGCGCGCGCGTAGAGCAATGGTTTGCCGAGGACGTTGACAGCGATCCGTTCGACGCCCTGGCCGCGAGCTACCTGGCACGTCAACTGCGCGACATCGACCGGATCGACCGCAACCTGGCACTTGCACCGGGGCAGCATCAGGCGTTGCTCGACTACATCACCGATCCGCGACGCTGGTTCGTCGCCAGCCTGGGCGCACGTCAGCAAGCGCTGCGCAGCGCCATGCCGCTGTGGCTGGCCCACGCCGACGAGCAAGACAGCATCGCCTACGCGCGCCTGCTCCAGGCACTGGTGCTGGCCCGTGAGCAAAATGGCGGTAAACAGTTTCTCGACGGTATCGACTCAATCCGTCAGTTTGCCGATGACGCGCTCAAAACGTGCCTGCACGCTCAACCTGCGGCGCGCAAAGTGCTGCCTGCCGATGTCCGGCTGACCTTTAAACGGGTGATTGCCGCCGCAGTGCCGGTGCCGGGAGGTTTCATAGCGGGCGAAGTCGACCTGATCACCGTAAGCCTGACCGAACTGGCGCTGGAAAACCTGGCCGGGTTCCCTCACACCGTCACCAGCATCACGTTGAACGACGCCCCGGCGCCCGGTTGGTTGACTTACGACCTGCTGAGCGGGTGTGTGCAAACGGCTGACGTCGGCCAGGCTTACCCGGCTTTGTTGAAAAGAAAGCTGTTGGATGATCCAACCGAAAACGCTCGGCGCTTGCAGTTGTTCAAGCGCCAATTACGCGTGCAGTTGCCGATGCTGGCGTTGGAACTGAAGATCAAGGACGAGCACGGCCTGACGCTGGATGGCTTCAGGCGCGTGCAGGCTGCGCTGCAATCGCGCCTGGCCGATCGTACGGTACAGGACCAGGCAATGGCGCTGTGGCCGCTGGCGTTCAAGGCTTCGGCGGCTGCTGACGCCGATGAGGTGACCGCGCACTTCATCATTGGCCCAAGGGCCGGGCAGGCGGGCGTGCATCTGCTGTACCGGCCATTGCTCGAACCGATGTTGCAGGAGTACGCGTCGATCCACGCGTTGTTCGAGGCCATCAAGGCGCCAGGCCCATTACAGGACAGCGTGTTGACCTGGATCGCTCCGGCACGCCAGGCGGTCTACGCCAACGGCGGCTTCAATGAACCGCATATCCGTCGCTTTTTGCCTGGCGATGAGTTCGGCGTGTATGACAAACCGCCGGCGGCGCAACTGCACAAGCAGTTGGGCACGCAAGGCCCCTGCACCCTGGTGTTCAACGGCACGGCAAAGGCTCTGGTTGCCCTGGCTGACCGGCAATCGGTATCGAACGCCGAACAACGCTGGGCCCATATGAAAGAGGTAGGTTGGCTGTTGTTTGCCAGTGTCCTGCCGTTGACCAGCGGGCCGTTGCAATTGGGCGGATGGCTGGTGCAATTGGTCGACAGCCTGCAGCAGGATATTCAGGACCTGGCCAGCGACGATGAACAGGCCAGGAACAAAGCCGTTACGGATGTACTGAGCAACCTGATGGCAATTCTTGCGCACCAGGCCACGCCCCACGCCCCCCATCAGGCGCTGCAACTGGAGCACCCCGTCTTTGCGCCGTTGGCGCACGCCGAGCCCGCCGCGTCGGCGCCTGTTCGTGTCCCCGTGCCTGCAATGTTCCACACCCCGATCCGTTGGAGTAATGCGCGTAAAGACCTGACCACCGCGCAGAATGCTCGGGCACGCCGCCTGAGCCTCAGGGTTTTCTCCGGAGAATGGAGCAACGCCGAGCAAAGCGGCCCGCGCCAGGGTTTGGTCTATGACACTTCCTTTTCACCACCGCAATGGCATGCCTTGGTACGCGGGCACTTGTATCGGGTGGTGGACGAGGCCAATGCGGTGCGGGTCGTCAGCGCCGATGGCCGCGAGAAAGGTCCCTGGTTGAAATCCTTGGGTGACGGGTATTGGGATTTTGATGCGCGATTGCACTTGCCAGGGGGCAATGCCGATTCCGCGCTCGAAGCCGAACTGCAGGCACTTGAAGTGTCCGAGCCGAGCCTTGAACAGCAATATCGTGATGCTGGGCGCGCACGTGACAGGGCCGGTGCAGCCATGATCGTGGCGCGTAAGCTGGCGCGCGAATCAAAGGGCAAGGTTACCGAGGCACAGTTGGCGCAACTTGAGGAACGCTACCGCAAGGAAATGCAGAATAAGGTGACGTCCTCGCAACAAGAGCTGCAATTGCTGATGCGTTTGCGTGCGATCAAACCACGGCCTCGGTATGAAGAAGAACTTTGTGAAGTGCTGGAATCACTGATTCTGGGCCTGCAATTACTGGATGCCGACACGCGTGAGCAGATGCTGCAGATCAATGCGCGCATCCGCCCTCTGCTCGATGTCCTGCAAGATGAGAGTGAGGACGAAGCCGGCTCCGATCTTAATCGCCAGGCCCATGCTGACCTGGACCGCAACATGCGTGAGCAAGTGGCAGCCGAGGAGGCGGCGATTCGCTGGCGCACGCTGGAAAAAACCTATATTGACCAACTCAGGGCAGTGCCGCGGCTTGGGCGCAACAAGGCCCGCGAGCTGCAAAATGACTTGGCTGCACGGCCTTCGGTCCTGGATTTGCAAGCGTTGCAAGTGACCACACTGTGGGGCATCACCATTGATATCGAAGGCCCACCGCTGGAGGCGGAGTTTTTTGACAGCTTGAACCAGGTGATCAATCGTGCCCGCTGGGCCAGCCGCTCCCTGGCGGACCTGGAGCATCTTTCCATCGCGCGGGAAGAACGTGTAGAAGTGCTCAAAAGCCTGGGGCGCATCTATGCGCTCACCGACGACCACATTCAGTTCTGGCGCGCCATGGCGCCGGACACCTTTGACTTGGCCAATCTGCAAAAACTCCAGACGTTGCTGTCTGGCCTGCACCGTCAGGTTGAGGAGCAACTGGCTGACCTGCTGGACACCGCCCCCGGCGTGGTGTCGGTCAAGGCAGAGGCAGCAGGCTCGCGGCAAAAAAAGATCATCCGCACGCGCAACCGCGATGTGTATGTGGCCCGGGTCAAAGGCCCGACCGGCACCGCAGAGCTGGTGGACGACAAGGGCAGTGTGATCGCCACCTTCACCGAGGCCGACGACGGCGTATGGGAAGCGGTGGAACCGCCGGCCAAACCCCGTACGGCCAACCCGCAACTGGGTGCGCTGGTGAACAAGGGCCTGCGGCTGTTGGCAGGCGTCGACAACGCGATTGCGAAGGTGCAAGGCATGTCGGACAGGTGTGAGCCCGAATCCCTGCAAGCCCTGTTGGCGGCGCAAGCCAACAGTCGGCGCATGGTGGCGGCGGATATCGACAGAAAATTACGCAGCCTGGACGTTTCACGGCTGGCCGCCACCCAGCAGGCCAACGCCAGGGTGCGGGCCAGCGACTTGCGGGCCGCGGCGACGCGCCTGGAGGCGGCGGGTGTCGAGGCGCGTGTCCGGGCCAGCAAACTCAAGCTGACGCGGGCCGAAGATGTCGATTTCCTGCACGCGCTCAATGAGGTGCGCATCCAGCGACAAGGTGCCCGCGTACGCCTCAAGGGTAAAACCGTGGATTTTCTGCAAGTCTATGTTGTGCAGGATGCGCAAACGGCGCAGCCGCTGTGTTACGCGCACTTTCACTATGGAACCCGCCTGGGCCCGGACGATCACTACACCGCCGCCCACATCAAAAGCCCCGAGCAGCAGCGACTGGGGCGCCAGGCCCAGGCCGAAGCTGAAGCCCAGGCGTTCGCCCGAATGCGCAGCGGCCAGACCGGGCGCGTGCAGCAAACCCTGGACATCGACCGTGCGAGCATTTCCCGGCTGCTGGCCAGACGTTTGTTTTTCAGTGTGGACTGAACGGCACGCCGGCTCCCACATTTGAACGGCCTCGGGGTGCAGAACCGCGCCATCATGTGCTTGCCCCCAGGTGTCCCGATCCTGACCGGTTATGCAATACTCTGCGCCGTTTCGCGCCGGGAAGGCCGATCTAGACGCTTGGTGCTTGCACCGTCCAAGCGGTTTTTCTCGGGGCTTATCGCCAAATTTCCCTGTTTATTGAGTGAAAAGACCTGACGTTAGCTTTTTATACTGCACGCCCGCTGACCTGTGCGCGTGAGTCGCACCAGGCGGATTTGCCCATGAGGCGAGTCCGGTCCAGCCGGTGTATCAGCCCATCCGCGGATACGCCCAGGCTCGGTGGCTAAATCCAATAACAAAATGAGGTTGTATTCCTATGCCTGTCGGCAAACCACTGCCCCCTGGCGAGACCGCTCAAGGCGGCCCGCTCAAACGCGAACTCGGCGAACGGCATATCCGCCTGATGGCGCTCGGCGCGTGTATCGGTGTGGGGCTGTTCCTGGGATCGGCCAAGGCCATCGAAATGGCCGGCCCGGCGATCATGCTCTCCTACATCATTGGCGGCCTGGCGATCCTGGTAATCATGCGCGCCCTCGGAGAGATGGCCGTGCACAACCCGGTGGCCGGTTCGTTCAGCCGCTATGCGCAGGATTACCTCGGTCCATTGGCAGGCTTTCTCACCGGGTGGAACTACTGGTTCCTGTGGCTGGTGACCTGCGTCGCAGAAATTACCGCGGTGGCGGTGTACATGGGGGTCTGGTTCCCCGATACGCCACGCTGGATCTGGGCACTGGCGGCGCTGATCAGCATGGGCACCATCAACCTGATCGCGGTCAAGGCGTTCGGTGAGTTCGAGTTCTGGTTCGCGCTGATCAAGATCGTCACCATCATTGCAATGGTGATCGGCGGCGTCGGTATCATCGCCTTCGGTTTCGGCAATGACGGCGTGGCGTTGGGCATTTCCAACCTGTGGACCCATGGCGGCTTCATGCCCAATGGTGTGCAGGGCGTGTTGATGTCCCTGCAAATGGTGATGTTCGCCTACCTGGGCGTCGAGATGATCGGCCTTACCGCCGGTGAAGCGCGTAACCCGCAGAAGACCATTCCCAGCGCCATCGGCTCGGTGTTCTGGCGCATCCTGCTGTTCTACGTGGGCGCGCTGTTCGTGATCCTGTCGATCTACCCGTGGAATGAAATCGGCACCCAGGGCAGCCCGTTCGTGATGACCTTCGAGCGTCTGGGCATCAAGACTGCCGCGGGTATTATCAACTTCGTGGTGATCACCGCCGCGCTGTCGTCCTGCAACGGCGGCATCTTCAGCACCGGGCGTATGCTCTACAGCCTGGCGCAGAACGGCCAGGCGCCGGCGACGTTCGGCACCACCTCCAGTAACGGCGTGCCACGCAAGGCCTTGCTGTTGTCGATCTTTGCCTTGTTATTGGGCGTACTGCTCAACTACCTGGTGCCGGACCAGGTGTTCGTATGGGTGACGTCCATCGCCACCTTCGGCGCGATCTGGACCTGGCTGATGATCCTGCTGGCCCAGCTCAAATTCCGCAAAGGCCTGAGCCCGGCGGAGCAAGCCGGCCTCAAGTACCGCATGTGGCTGTACCCGGTCAGCTCCTACCTGGCGCTGGCATTCCTGGTGCTGGTGGTGGGCCTGATGGCGTACTTCCCGGAGACCCGTGTGGCGCTGTATGTCGGGCCTGCGTTCCTGGTGCTGTTGACCGTGTTGTACTACGTATTCAAGTTGCAGCCCGCCGTCGCCAATAGCAGCGCGACCCGCTCCGTTTAAATGTGCGGGCTTGCCTGCGAAAGCGGTGGTTCAGTTGCCATCCTGGTGTCCGGCGGCGTCGCTAACTATGTAGTCGCGACGACGGCGCGGCTGGCGTAGCGTTGGTCCAGGCGCTTGTTCAGGTCCAGCCATGCCGCCAATAAGCCCATCAACACAGCGCCCGCCAAGGCCGTGGATAACTTGATCGCCAGGCTGTCGCCGGCCATGGCATTGAGCATGTCGGCCAGTGGCGCCAGCACCACGCCCAGGCAAAACACTTCCAGGGAGTAACGCCCCATCCTCGCCAATTGCAGGGCCAGCCACTGCTGCGTCCAGCCGACGTCGGGGAGCAATTTGGCGGTGACGTAGGCCAATGCCAGGAAGTGCAGCAGGCGCACCGGGGACAGATCGGTCTTGCTGATGGGGTACAGCCATTCGCCAATTACGCGTGGCATCCAGGCGTCATGCACCTCGGGCCAGCGCCAAGACAAGGTGATCACACAGGTCACCAACACGTAGAGCGCAGCGGCCACGAACAAGGGTTGGCGCAGCACCGGCCGCGCTTCGGCGCGGCTGGGTGAGCGCAACGCGGCTGCGCCGCCGAGGATGAACAAGCATTGCCAGGTGATGGGGTTGAAGTACCACACTCCGCCGTTGCTCGCGGGCAAATTCCAGCCCTGCCAGGGCGCCAGCAGGTACACCGCCACCGAGATCGCCACCATCACGTTGGGCACATACACCAGCAGTGGCAGGGTGAGCGGCAGGCTCAGGATCAGCACGATGTACAACGGCAACGGGTCGGTGAGGTTGGGCTTGAAGCGCAGCAGCAACTCATCCATCAAGGCCTGTTGGGTATCGCTGAGAAAATACCCCAGGCCCATTTCCTGCACCAGGTCGCGAGTCTCGATATGGCTGTTGGCGAAAATCACGATGCCCATCAACAGCGCCAACAGGAAAATATGCGCCACGTAGAGTGTCCACACCCGACGCAGGATTTTCAGGCAGGCGAAGAGATAGCCCTCGCGCTGCAGAATCTTGCCGTAGGCCAGCACGGCTGCGTAGCCGGCCAGGAACACGAAGATTTCCGCGGCGTCACTGAACCCGAAGTTCTGCACGGTGATGTTGGCGAGGGGGTTGTGAGGCACGTGATCCCAGAAAATGAAGATCAACGCCAGGCCCCGAAAAAAGTCGATGCGCGGGTCGCGTCCGTTCAGCATGGCAGCGGGCTCTTGAACAAGTTGTTTAATGACGATAGGTGAGCGCGGGCGTCGCCGCACGTCGGGCGGGCGGAGGTTGGCGGTATTTGTAAGCAATTGCAAAGGCTGGGTATTACTGAATGTCTCTAGAGATCAATGATCACCAGGGTGCCCTGGCTGCCGGCGAGCACACCGTGGGCAGTGCCGGCTTCCACCAGGTACATCTGGCCGGCGTCCACCCTGATGGCTTGATCACCGATGCGCAGGTGCAAGTACCCACTGATCACCAACAACCCTTCGTTGTAGTCGTGGGTTTCTTCCTCGTACGTCTGTTCATCCATGCGCAGTACTTTGATCCGCGCCGGGCCAACCTGGCCCAGGCGTGTGGATGTCCAACTGTCGGGCAGTTGCGCGGCGATTGCGGCGAAGTCCAGTAACGGCATGTGAATCTCCTTGTTTTCAACGATGCCGTCGGTGGTCCGGTTCAGCAGGCGGTGGGTCTTGTCAGAAAGTGTCCATCAACAAGACCCGGCACGGCTTGGCTTGATGCTCATTGATCTGGGGCACCAACCGGGTGAAGTGCTCGGTCTGGCAGTGCGCATCCAGCGCCGCTTGATCTGGCCATTGCTCGATAAAAATGAAGTGCCCAGGGTCTTTTTGATCGATGAACAAATCGTAGGCGATGCACAGCGGTTCCTGGCGGGTTTTTTCCACCAGTTCAGCGTACCAGGGGCGCACGGTTTCCAGGTGTTCGGGCTTGATAAAGTCTTCGGCGATGACTTTCAACATGCTAGGTGTCCTTTAGGCTGCAGCAATTTCATGCGGCTCAAAACTGTCCGCCCGCGCCATCTGCCACATCCGCGAATAAAACTCGCCGTTCACTTCCCCTGTGAGCAATTCCCCAGGCTTCAGGAATACATGCAACTGCGAAAACAGTTTGATCTCGGTCGCCGACATGCGTCGTACCAAGTGCTTGGCCGACAACTGCGACGGGTGATCGAGCCCGGCGGCGGCGAGCATTTCTGCCAAAGCGTGCAGCGTGTTGCGGTGGAAGTTGAACACGCGCTGGGCCTTGTCCGGCACCACCAGCGCGCGTTGGCGCAGCGGGTCTTGGGTGGCGACGCCAGTCGGGCATTTGTTGGTGTGGCATGACTGCGACTGAATGCAGCCAATGGCGAACATGAAACCACGCGCCGAGTTGGCCCAGTCGGCGCCGATGGCCAGGACGCTGGCGATGTCGAAGGCGCTGACGATCTTGCCGCTGGCGCCGAGCTTGATCTTGTCGCGCAGGTTCAGGCCCACCAGGGTGTTATGCACGAACAGCAGGCCTTCGCGCAGCGGCACGCCGATATGGTCGGTGAATTCCACCGGCGCGGCACCGGTACCGCCTTCCTTGCCGTCCACCACGATAAAGTCCGGAAGGATGCCGGTTTCGAGCATGGCCTTGGCGATGCCCATGAATTCCCACGGATGGCCCAGGCAGAACTTGAAGCCCACAGGTTTGCCGCCGGACAGTTCGCGCAACTGAGCGATGAACTGCATCAGCTCGATCGGCGTGGAAAACGCGCTGTGACGCGACGGCGAGATGCAGTCTTCACCCATCATGATGCCGCGGGTGTCGGCGATTTCCTGGGTGACCTTGTGCTTGGGCAAAATCCCGCCATGGCCGGGCTTGGCGCCTTGGCTCATCTTGATTTCGATCATGCGCACTTGCGGGTTCTGGGCCTGCACAGCGAAGCGTTCGGGGTCGAAACGGCCGTCGCTGGTGCGGCAGCCGAAGTAACCGCTGCCCAGTTCCCAGGTGAGGTCGCCGCCGTTTTCGCGATGGTAGGGGCTGATGCTGCCTTCGCCGGTGTCGTGGGCAAAGTTGCCGAGCTTGGCGCCGTGGTTGAGTGCCCGGATCGCGTTGGCGCTCAATGAGCCGAAACTCATCGCCGAGATATTGAACACCGACGCCGAGTACGGCTGTGTGCACTGTGGGCCGCCGACCATCACGCGAAAACTGCTGGGGTCGCTCAGTGGCGCAGGGCGCATGGAGTGGCCGATAAATTCGAAGCCTGACTGGTACACGTCAATCAGGGTGCCGAAGGGTTTGTCTGCCGTTTCGTTCTTGGCGCGCGAATACACCAGCGAGCGCTGGGCGCGGGAGAAGGGCAGGGCGTCGCTGTCAGACTCCAGCAGGTACTGGCGGATTTCCGGGCGGATGGTTTCTACCAGGTAACGGATATTGCCCAGGATCGGATAGTTGCGACGCACCGCATGGGGGCTTTGCAGCAGGTCGACAATGCCGATCAGGCTGAGTACGCCGGTTACCAGCGTGATCGGCCACAGCCATTCATGTTCGATAAAGGGGAGGCTGGCGAGGGTGAAAATGACGCACACAGCAAAGAAGGCGTAGCGGCTTAACAAGGACAGGCTCATACGGTTTCCTTGGGTTCGGACTCTTCAGGTCGATTAACCATTCTGCACCTGTCGACAAAGCACGGACAAGGATTGATCGTCCAGTCAGCTATTTGAGCCTCTGCGTATTTGTACCGACAAAAAAACTATCAGCTTGATCAGGAACGTATTGCTGCCCCGTCACCATTCATTGAGTGTCTGGTTGTGACCGGGCGCTGTGAAGTAAGGACACTTTATCAAGAGGGAGTTTATAACGACCAAAACGAGTGACTTACCTATGACGACATCGATAGCGGTAGCGAATGTTTTTTCCAATGTCTGGAATTCTGCCCCCTCCAGCCACGATTGGAATAAAAGCCAGTTAACCGGCCCGCTACGGGAGCAAGTCGCCCAAGAACACAAACGCATTGAAGGCATCGAAAAACCTGAGCAGGATGTGAGCCGAAAGCCGGAGATCGCCACAGGCCGCCCACCGGGTGATAACCGCACCGCCGAACAAATCATCAACGATAATCCGATCCTCAAAAAACTGGGTCATCAAAAAGATATCAATCGCTCATTGGCTTACAAACTTCTTGGGGATTGGACGAGCAACAACAAAGACCCGGACGCACGGGCTGATGCAGCCTTCAACGCTGCGCGGGTGCTCAACTATATCGATACGTCCTTATCGGCTGACGGAGAACACCGAGGCAAGGCCCACGGCAATGGCGACCTTGAAGGCATTACCCATAGCGGCGACGCTCGGCACGGTACACCTGCAGGCGTGTGGAAAGACTTTACGGAGCAGGGTTATTTAGCCTTGCGTGAGCATCACCGTCTGGATAGTACCAGCGACACCCATGTCAGGAAGGACGGCACCAACAAAGATAACGTGCAATGGGCTGCCGGCGAGGCTGGAAAGAGAACCCGGTTTATCCCTGGACTCAGCAACATTCTTCTAGGTATTGGCGATTCGGAACCGGGAGTGATCGGAGCTATCAAAGGGGCGAAGGCGGGTTTTGACAAAACTCGGGCTGATGGTTTCGATGAAGCGCTCGCCAGCGCTACGAGAGGAAATCTTGTCGGCGTCGTTAAAGGGTATATCAATGCCGTGAAGAACAACGAAGCCAAGCCGAATGAGGCCCAGTCAGCACTGGATAAGATCAGCAGTTAAGCCAGTTTGGTTTTTAATGGTTGGACGCCCCAGGAAACGGATTTCCAGAAGGCCCCATAGCTCCTCGCGCTCTACCTTTATTGCAAGAGGTTCTCGTTTGGATGTTCGGTGTTGTGTTACTGTATAACAAATCAACCGCACCCAGACGCCCCGGAGGCCTCATGAAAGCTGGTATCCACCCCGACTACCGCACCGTGCTGTTCCACGACACCGCCGCCGATGTGTTCTTTCTCATCGGTTCCACTGCTGACAGCGATCGCACCCAGAAACACAGTGACGGCAACACCTATCCCTACATCCCGCTGGACGTCTCCAGCGCCTCGCACCCGGTCTACACCGGCCAGCAGCGCAAGACCCAGGCCGAAGGCCGGATTGCCGGGTTCAACAAGCGTTTTGCATCGTTTGGGTCGAGCCCGAAAAAAGCTGACGCATGAGCATGATTCGGCGGCGTGCCCTACGCCGCCGTCTGCCGAATCGGCAGCACTACCCGAAACTTCGTACCCTTGCCCACCTCACTGCTGACGCTGATATCGCCACGGTGTTTCTTGACGATCCCGTAAGACAACGACAAACCCAGCCCGGTACCTTCGCCCACAGGCTTGGTGGTGAAGAACGGGTCGAAAATCTTCTGCACGGTGTCGGGGGCAATCCCACAGCCGTTGTCTGCGACTTCCAGCCACACGTTCTCGCCGTCCACCCCGTTGCTGATGGTGATGGTGCCGCGCTCAGGGCCCATGGCTTGTGCGGCGTTGATCACCAGATTCATCACCACCTGGTTGAGTTGCGAAGCCAGGCACTCGATTTCTGGCAGCGGCGTGTAGTGCTTGACCACATCGGCCTTGTACTTGAGTTCGCTGGCGACGATGTTCAGCGTCGAATCAATGCCTTGCTGCAGGTTGGCGAATTGCCAGGTCTGGTCGTTATCCACCCGTGAGAAGTTCTTCAGGTCCTTGACGATCTGCACCACACGGCCGATGCCGTCCTTGGATTCGCGGATCAGGATCGGAATGTCGTCCTTGAGAAAATCCAGGTCCAGCTCGTTGCGCAATGCCATGAGCGGTTCGCGATGTTCTGGCGCCCCGATGTGCGCTTCGCTGCGCTGGTAGGCATCGAGCATCTGTTGCAGCTGCTTGAAGTAACTGTCGAGGGTGCTGAGGTTGGAGGAAATAAAGCCCACGGGGTTGTTGATCTCATGGGCGACGCCGGCCGCGAGTTGCCCCAGCGAGGCGAGTTTTTCCGACTGCACCAGTTGGCTTTCCAGGTGCTTGCGCTCTTCAATTTCCAGTTGCAGCGCTTGGGTGCGCTCTTCCACCAACCGCTCCAGCTGCGAGGTTTGCAAGGAGGCGCGGCGCGCCATGTCCCATTTGTTGGCCAGGGTGTTGGCCATTTGCTGGACTTCTATGTTGTCGAACGGCTTTTTCAGGATCAGCAGGCGGTCGTGGGCGTGCAGGCGAAACAACAGGTCATCCCAGGAATAGTCCGAGTAGGCGGTGCACACCACCACTTGCAGGTCGGGGGCGACTTTCCACAGTTCTTCAATGGTCTTGGCGCCGTCCCAACCCTGGGGCATGCGCATGTCAACGAAGGCCAAGGCATAGGGGCGCTGTTGCGCCATGGCGCTGGTCAGCAAGCCCAGGCCTTCCTCGCCGCCATACGCGCCGTGCAGTTCGAATGCCTGGGCTTGAGGTTTGGCGGTGTCGCCGAACAACGCCGACTCCATTTCATCCAGCGCTTCGGTTGAGGCTTCGTCGGGCATCAGGATCTTGCGAAAATCCTCATGGATGGACGGTGTGTCATCGATCAGCAGGATGCGCCGGTTGGGAGGTTGGTTCATGAGCTGCTTCCGGCAAGTGTCATGGGGATGGTCAAGGTGAAGACGGCGCCAAGGCCCGGCCCGTCGCTGTGGGCGCTGAGCTGGCCGTTCATTTCCACGGCGGCCAGGGCGCAGCTGTGCAGGCCGAAACCGTGGCCCTCCTTGCGGGTGGTAAAACCGTGGGTGAAGATGCGTGCCATGTTCTCGGGCGGTATGCCTTCGCCATCGTCCTTCACACTGATCTTCAGGGTCTCGTCGCCTACCGATTCCACCGCCAGGGTGATTTGCCGTGGCCGCTCAGACAGTTTGTCCATGGCGTATTTGGCGTTGCTGATCAGGTTGACCATGATCAGCAATAACCTGTGCTTGTCCGCCAAGATCTCCGGCACCGGGGCGTACGCCTTCACAACAGTGACATGGTGACGGCTCAGCGCGCCGGCGTTCATGCGCAGGGCGTCGTCCATCAAGGCGCTGATATTGACCGGCTCCAGCAAGGTAGACGCACCCGCATAGGATTGCTGGGTTGAGACGATGTCCTTGATGTGGTCCACGCTTTTGCTCAACTGCGCCAGCTCATCGCTCATGCCTTGCTGTTCGATGGCAATCGCTTCGACCAACTGGTTCAGATAGCCCGGCAGCAACTTGCCCTTTTCATCCTCGGTAAGGAAGGTGCCCAGGTCGCCTTGGTGAGCGTTGATCAGTTGCATGGCCTTGCCCAGGCCGAGTGCCTTGCTGCTGCGCAGCTTGCGGCTGACCAGGTCGGCAGAGATGTTCACACTGTTGAGCACGTTACCGACGTTGTGCAGCACGTTGGTGGCGATCTCCGCCATGCCGGCCTGGCGGGCGCTGTTCATCAGCTCGCTCTGGGCATCCTTGAGCTGTTGCGTGCGCCGCTCCACCCGTTGTTCCAGGGTTTCGTTGGCGGCCTGCAACGCGCGGTTGACGCGGTTGATCTCGGCGAAACTGCGCAACAGGCGCACCGCCAGGTAAAGCAGCAGCACCACCAGCAAGGTCGAGAAGATCAGCAGGTAGCGATGGTACTGATGATCGATGAGGTCCGTAGCCTGCTGGTCCTGATTGAGGTGAGTGGTCAGGTCATCGAGGTGTTCGGCCACCGGCACGGCGGCAATCCGCTCGAGCAGGCTGTTGACCAATGGCTGTTCGCGCAGGATCAGCGAAATATGATTGCTGAGGATCTCCACCGGTGCCTGGAACTCGCTGGGCAGGCTCTGTTGGTTGATGGCCAGCTTGCCCAGGCCCACCAGGATATCGGCGGCACGTTCGTCGCTGGTGACTTGGGCGAACTCCAGGCTGCTGAGCAGCAGGTCGTAAGTGTCGGTGGCCACGCTTTGCAGTTGCAGGCGGCCTTCGTCGGTCATGCTGTTGAATTGGGCCTGGATGTCGTCTTCGGCCGTCGGCAAAAAAGCCAATGAGTTACGCAGCACTGCGTTGTGGGATTTGAACTGGTCGACGAGCCGGGCTTTTTCCTCGATGGCCGTCAGATACGCCGCATGGCTGGCTTGCCAACCGGGCAGGTCGGCAGCGCTGTGGTAGGTGTCGCGGCTTTCCAGTTCAGCCCCGATACGGGTCATCTCGGTCAGCGGTGTGACCAGTGGGTCGTAGTTGTGGGTGATCGCGATGCGGGCCTTGAGTACTTCGCTGTCCCACTGAGCATTGAGCTGCTGGAGTTGGCGGATCAAGTCGCGCGACTGGGTATAAGTGGCTGTCTGGTCGCGTGAAGACTTGAGGTACAAAAACACCAGGGTGGAGGCCAGGAACAGGGTGATGAGGCCTAGCAGGATTTGGCTGGTGCGTCGGCGTGACAAGGGTCTCATAACGGCTTGCCCGCCCATTCGCCGGTCAGGGTCTTGAGAAATTGGATAATCAGGTCCTTGTCTTCCTGGGACGGGTTGCGCCCCAACTGGTACTTGAACATCACGTCAACCGCCTCTTCAAGGGTCTTGGCCGAGGCGTCGTGGAAGTACGGCGCCGTGACGGCCACATTGCGCAGGCTGGGCACCTTGAACACATGGCGGTCTTCCTCATCCTGGGTCAGCAGGTAGCGTCCCAGGTCCGATTCCAGCGGGTTGCCGCGGGCCTTGAAGTAATCGCCCATCACGCCGAATTTCTGGAACATATTGCCGCCAATGTTCACGCCCTGGTGACAGGCAATGCAGCCGTAATCCTTGAAGCGTTGGTAGCCGTATTTTTCCTGGCGGGTCAGGATATCGGTGTTGCCCAGCAAGTATTGGTCAAACCGCGAATTGGGTGTCAGCAGCGTACGCTCGTAGGTGGCCAGGGCGTTTTGCACATTGGAAGCGGTGACGCCATCGGGATAGGCCTGTTTGAACGCGTTCTGGTAGGCGGGCAGGGCGGACAGGTTGCGCACCACGCTATTCCAGTCGCTGCCCATTTCCACCGGGCTGATCACCACCTGCTCGACCTGGGCCTGCAGCGTGTCCACCCGACCGTTCCAGAACTGTTTGAAGTTCAGGCTGGCGTTGAACACGGAAGGGGTGTTGATCTGCACCGGTTTGCCGTCAAAGCCAATGGAGAATGGCTTGTTGTCGGCACCGCCGCTGGTCAGTTGGTGACAGCTCGCGCAGGACAAGGTGTTGTTGACCGACAAACGCGGCTCGTTGAACAGTTGGCGACCCAACTCAACCTTGGCCGGGTCCAGTACTGGAACCGCCGGCAAGGGCTTGAGCGCTTCGTCCAGCGGCGCGGCTGACAGCGATGCGGTGCCCAGGCATAACGCGAACATCAGGCCGGAACGGTGGTTTACGACATTGCTCAAGCGAGCACTCCTTGCAGGCCCAGGGCTATTTATTTTATTGATCCGGCATCAGTGTCGCGCTATCCGTTTGCAGCAACTGCACAAAATCTTTCGAAGGCAGCGCCTTGCTGAACAGAAAGCCCTGGCCCTCCTCACACCGCTGGGCTTTGAGGAAGTTCAATTGGTCGACGGTTTCCACACCTTCGGCAATGATGTTCAGCTCCAGGCTCTTGCCCATGCCGATGATAGCGCTGATCAGTTGTTCGTCCTGGCTATTGATGCGCAGGCCGCGCACGAAGGATTGATCGATCTTCAGCACGTCGATGGGAAAGCGCCGCAGGTAGCTGAGGCTGGAGTAGCCGGTGCCGAAATCGTCCAGGGCCAGGCGGATGCCCATGGCCTTGATCTTTTGCAGGGTCTCCACGGTTTCGTCGACGTTCTGCATCAGCACGCTTTCGGTGATTTCCAGTTCCAGTTGGGTGGGCGGCAGGCCTGTTTCTTTCAGGATGGCGGCCAGGTTGTCGACGAAGTCCCGTTGGCGAAAGTCGATCGCCGAGATGTTCACCGACATGCGCAGGGGCGCCAGGCCCATCTCACGCCAGGCTTGGGCTTGTGTGCAGGCTTGGCGCAGGACCCACTGAGTCAGGCGCACGATCAGGCCGCTGTCTTCGGCGACCGGAATGAACTCCGCCGGGCTGACCCAACCCGACTGCGGTCGAAACCAGCGGGTCAGCGCTTCCGCACCGACGATGCGCCCGGTCTCCAGCGCCAGCTTGGGTTGGTAATGCAGCACAAACTCATCGCGGTTCAGCGCCTGGCGGATCGCGCTTTCCAGGTTTTGCTGGTGCTGGGCGCGCAGGTTCATGTCTTCGGTGTAAAAGCTGAAATCCCCCGGGCCGCGTTCTTTGCTGGTGCGCATCGCGGTTTCAGCGTGCTTGAGCAAACCCACGGCATTGTCGCTGTCATCGGGGTAAATACTGATGCCCAGGCTGGCGCTCACACTCAGGTCATGCCCCGCGACATGGCGAGTCGCGCTGACAGCATTGAGTACCTTTTGCGCAATGTGCTGGGTTTGCTGGGGATGCAGGATATCGTTAAGCAGCACCACAAACTCGTCGGAGCCATAACGAAACACCGAATCCGACGCCCGCACCGCCGCCACCAGGCTCAGGCTGACCTGCGCAAGCACCTCGTCGCCGGCCGGATAGCCCAGGGCGTTGTTGATGCGCTTGAAGCGGTCGAGCCCCAGAAACATCACCGCCAGTTGCGTGTCGTGCCTGCGGGCCAAGGCGATCGCCTGGGTCAGGCGGTCGCCCAGCAACGTGCTGTTGGGCAACTCCGTCAGGGCGTCGTATTGCAATAAATGCGAGACCTTGAGCAGCTCCTGCACGCGTTCCTCGATGGTGCGCTCCAGGCTGATCACCTTGAGGGCCGCGTCTTGGGCCAGTTGCCATTTCCAGGTCAGGGCGCTGGCCATCTGGCGGATTTCCAGGTGGTCGAAGGGCTTTTTCAGGATCAGCAGTTGGTCGTTGTATTTCAGGCGCGCCTCGATGGCCTCGAAGGAGTAGTCGGAATAGGCCGTGCAGAGCGCGATTTGCAGGTTGGGGTCCGCCTCCCACAACTGTTCGATGGTGTGCAGGCCGTCCCAGCCTGGGGGCATGCGCATGTCGATAAACACCATGGCGTACGGCGAGTGGGCGTCCAGGGCTTTCTTGACCAGCGCCAAGGCTTCCTGGCCCTGGTAGGCCGAGTCCAGGTCAAACGCCTGGCGCACCGGTGCGGTGGTGCCGAACAGGGTGGACTCCAGGGTGTCGAGGGAGGGCTCGCCATGCTCGTCGGCACAGAGGATCTTGCGAAAATCCTGGTGGATCGAAGCCGTGTCATCCACGATCAGGATGCGCCGGTTGGCCCGGCCCGATTCCGTCCTCATGGCGCACTCGGCACGTGCAAAAGGCTTGATGGCATGACAATTCCTTCCCTGGTTCTACAACTGAACGGGGCGCGAGCATGCAGTGCAGCATAGTTGAGTTCCCTTGATATCGACGGCCAGTTGGCGTCAAATCAATCGCGCTTTGTATTGCGCGGATTCAATTTAGCCTAACTTCGTTTAATTTGAAGGCAGAGTCGCCATGGATGAACAACTCGCTACGAAGTCCGCTGTTTTGCTGGTCGACGATGAAGAGTCGATCCTTAACAGCCTGCGCCGCCTGTTGCGCGGCCAGCCCTATGACGTGGTATTGGCCACCAGCGGCGCCCAGGCGCTGGAGATCATGGCGACCCGGCCTATCGATCTGGTGATGAGCGATGCGCGCATGCCCGGCATGGACGGCGCCACGCTGCTGGCCGAGGTCCACCGCCTTTATCCCGCCACCAGCCGCATCCTGCTCACCGGCTACGCCGACCTGACCACCATCATCAAGGCGATCAACGACGGGCAGATCCACCGCTACATCAGCAAACCCTGGAACGACGAAGAGTTGCAACTGGTGTTGCAGCAAACCCTCGAGCACCAACGCCTTGAACGCCTGGCCCGAGACCAGACCGAACAGCTCAAGCTACTCAACGCCACCCTGGAAAAACGCGTGGCGGCGCGTACCGCCGAGTTGCAACAAACCGCCGACATGCTCGACCTGGCCTACGATGAGCTCAAGCGCAGCTACGTGACCGGGACCGAAGTGTTTTCGCTGCTGGCCAACCTGCGCTTGCCCAAGGACAAACAGACCAACCGTGCGTTGATCGAGTTGATCCGGGTGTATTGCGCCGCCCAGTCCATGGACGAATCCAGCACCCGTGACCTGACCATGGCCGCCGCGTTGTACAACATCGGCAAGTTGAGCTGGACGGACAGCATGATGGTTGCACCGTCGGACAAACTGCACAGCACCGACCGCGGCTTGTACCGTGAGTATCCGGGGCAGAGCGAGTCGCTGCTGATGACCCTTGAGCCGATGAAGGACGCGGCGCGGATCATTCGTCATCACCAGGAACGTTGGGACGGCACGGGGTTTCCCGACCACCTCAAGGGCGATACCATCCCGCCCGGTTCACGGCTGCTGAAGCTGGCGGTGGACTTTATCGAATTGCAGAAAGGCCTGATCCTGGAGCGGCACCTCAACAGCGACGAGGCGCTGCTGTATATCCGCAAGTACGCCGGGCGCCTGTATGACCCGGCGTTGGTGGAAGATTTCGTGCAAGCCTGCGCCACCTTCCTCAGCGATGTGACCCTGGGTGATCCGACGGTAAAAGTCCTCTCCACCCGTGAGCTGGAAGCCGGCATGGTGCTGGCGCGCAACCTCAATGCCGACAACGGCATGTTATTGCTCAATGCCGGCAAGGTGCTGAACTTGCCACTGGTGGACAAGCTGATCGCGTTCGAGGCGATGGAGGGCGCCAAGTACAGTGTGTTTATCAGGGCGCCGGACGAGGTGCCGCCCCTCCTGTAGTTATACGCCCCAGGCTACGTGCTTGCTGGCGTGGTAATCAAAGATACCCCTGATGATGTAGACATCTTTGCCACCTTCTTTGCCGTTTTGTTCAATTGCCACGCGCCAAAGACCACGGCCCGTGCCGGGCTGCACCTGAGGGAGATCGACATAGGTGAAGTTGCCTATTCGCTTGCGGCTGAGGCGACCGGCTTGGATATCCTGGGTGATCTCCTCAAGTTTGGCGGTGGCAGGGGCGGGCAAGAGTTTTTTCTGGGTTTGCGCCAGTTCATCCAGCTTCACGATGTTGATGTGCGGATCGCGAGTGGGCACGACTTCCGGCCCGACAGGCAGCGCCGGCGCTGGCCTTTCAACTCTATGGGTTTGAACGCGGGGGACTTCAAACTCCAGAGGCGTTGCAAACTTGGGCAGGGCTTTTTCGAATGCTGTGACGTCTCTACTGTCTACCATCGCTACGCCAGTATCTGCCCCATGCTGGCCTCGGGATAGGGCGATATAGGGAATACCGGATTTTTTGAAATCCTCTGAAAAGGAGGTGACTTGAAGCTTGGCGAGTTTGGCCTTGAAGGTCTCCGTCATAAAAGCATCCATGGTGCTTTTTGTCTCAGGCAGCAGTAAGAATTGACGTATCGCCTCCTGGCGTGTAATTCCCAGATCCGAGGCGAGTTGATTAATACGTACGAGGTGTTCGGGCTTGTATGCAAACACTTTCAGTGCAGCATCCCGCCAAGTATAAAGTTCATATTTTGCTGCGAATTTATCCATCGCATGCTGGTGTTTGTGGGTGATGGCGTACCCGACAAATTGTGCGCCAGTATCGGGGTCGGCAACGGCAATCGATGTTCTGATTTGTTTGTCGAGGTTCTCGTTTTTGCCAATGAGCCTTTTGACTTTTTTAAACAGTTCTTCCTTGTCCCGCGCAGACAGGGGTTGCGCAAAATGTTGTGTCGACAGGTGTATATGTTCAACGGTGGCCAGTTCGAGCCGCAGGTTTAACAGGGAACTACGTAATCTCTCTTGATTGGCTCGGCTCAAGCTTTTCGAGTTCGACATCCAGCGGCGAAATTCATCTTCATCCAGGGTGCCAAGCTGTTGTCGGGCGCGAGTGATCAAATCGAGCTTCAGGGAAGCGTCGGTTTGTTCTATGACGCGCACGAAATCCCGCATTTCCCCTTCTGTTGCAAAAAGCCGCATCGCCGCGATCAGGTCCGCATCCACTTGCTGTTCAGGGGTGAGAGGACGCAGGGCACCCAGAACGGAACCTCCGCCCACAGCGTCTCGTTCGAAACGGGGCTTCCAGCTCTTTGCGTCTCCCGGTACGACCATAAAGTCCACGTGGTGACCTGCCGGGTCTTTTACATAGCGTGCGCCGTCTTCTACATAGGACTGATACAGGTGATAGCGGCCTGTTGGGTCGCGCATCGCGATGAACTGGTTATTGTGTTTATCAAAAAAACACGGTGCGCGGCCCGACTGGCGCGACAGTCTGTATCGGTGGGTGTCGGCAAACTCCACTACGTCAAAGAACGGCTCTATTTGTTCAGGCAACCGATATGGCATCACATTGACCCAGGCGGGTTCCAACGGGCGGAGGGAGGCACCCGTCAGTACAATGGCGGTGCTCCTGTCCGTACCGACTTTACTGGCCAGCCCCGGAATGCGCCGCCCCAGCTGCTTGGCCACGCCTAATCCGCGGTTGATAGCTCGGCGCAAAAACGACAGGGCGGTTTTGCCGGGTATCAACCCGAGCAGAAAATCGGCAGTTTCCACCCCGAACATAAAGGCGTTTACCGCCGATTCGCGGAAAATTTGCGCATTGCTCCGTGAACGGTAGTCGGCGTGCGCGAGTTGAAAACCCAGTTGCGCCGAATACAGGTATGCGTGGAAATTGCCGGTTATCGGCGTCAAGGTATAGCGGTACACACTGCGCGTATCGTTGAAGATCCGTGTGATCTCTTTCGTATCCTTAGTGGCCATCTGGGAAGTGAAATAGGTCTGCCATTCCGGTTTTGCTTTCAGCGTGTCCAGCTCCACCAGCCCCTTGGTCAGCTCCCGGAAGGCAACGCCATCTGGTGCATCCGGGGTATACAGCACACTGACCCCGTCAGGCTTGGTGCCTTTTCGATGAATGACCAGGACACGATGCATGACCTGCCCGCCTTGGCCCCTCTCTTGCGCGGCGCCCAATACCAGCAGGTTGACTTCTATCTCGAATTCGCTGACTCGGGGGCGGGTGGTTGAATCAGGGTGTTCAGTGACAGCTTTTATCCAGTCAAACCCACTGCCTGGCGTCTGGAATGTAAACAGTTTGGCTGCGTCAGGGTTGAGACGGTTCTCAAGCGCGTCCTTATTCATTTTTGCTGCGTTGGCGCGCTGCCAGACTGTAGCGAAGCTGCTTGTCCCGCTGCTCAGCGAGAAGGTTGACCGCAGATACGTATCGTATTTTTGGCCAATGTCAGCTTCTGTTGCGAGTGCGCGCAAATCATCGTTGCCAAGTTTTCCGTGAGGGTTGCCGGCTGTGTCAATAATGTTGGCGGTGGCACTGATCGTTCTATGTATGCCATGCACCGACCATGGGTCGACATTACGTTGGGTATAACTTCCCAGT
Source organism: Pseudomonas sp. 22072 (assembly GCF_052046095.1). Lineage (NCBI taxonomy): Bacteria > Pseudomonadati > Pseudomonadota > Gammaproteobacteria > Pseudomonadales > Pseudomonadaceae > Pseudomonas > Pseudomonas sp. 22072. The sequence goes on along the minus strand of NZ_JBQEQE010000005.1, from coordinate 142,628 downwards.
GTGCGCAGATCCACCACGGTTTGGGTACGCCAGGTGCCCCACATCAGTTTTTTGCCTGGCAGGCACTGCGGGATATTGATCTTGCGGTCTTCGCTGATGTAGACAATGGTGGCTTCCTCGTTACGATACCCGGTCATCTCGGCCGACCGGGAGGACGTTGTGACGCGCAGATGAACCAGGCTTCTATAAGGGTCAATATCAACGTTGGCATACACAGGTTTCTGTTTTTTCAGCACCTTGTCGGTCTCCTGTTGGGAGAACGCTTCCAGTGTCAAGATTCTCTCAAGATGAGGTGTGAGTTCCTCATTGCTGTCGATCAGTTCTTGTTCCAGTTGCCTGTACCGAGCCTGGTCTTGCTCGCCGGCGGTTTTCAACCATGCGGGTTCGGCCGTCAACAGGCGTAGATTGCGCACCATAAAAGCATTAGCGACATCCCACTGTGGCGTCAGGTCTGCGGCCAGGTCGAGCTCGCCTGTGGAGGGCAACGTCTCCCTGCGCAAGGCTTCGCGAACGGAGAAATGTTGCCTGACTCGCAATGCGCGGACACTGTCAGCAATCACGTCAGCGTCTATCTGGGACGGGGCCGTCGTCAGTACGGGCAAGCCGCTCAGCGCGGTACGAGCGGCTGTCGGCAGGCTTGCGATCAACAGCTTGCCTGGCGCTGCGCCGTCTTGTATGCGGGCTGCGACGGTGTCATTCAAACGCGCCAGGTTTTCAAACTCCTCAAACTCCTCGCTTGGGCTATAGAGCATCACTTTGCCCGTCAGAGGCGTCGTGCCCTTGGGGGTCAGAATGAATGCGCCGGCGAATTCACTGCCATTCTCCAGGGCCAGTCGGTACACCGTGGGCCTGTTGTCGACGGTAAACACCTGTTCACGTACCGCAGCACTTGGGTACTTGAGCACGTTCTGCGCCAGCGTCCGTGCATGCGCCGACAACGTGCCGTCCACCGAGCGCAATGCCAGTTGATGGGCTAGCACTTGTCGTCGCAGCGCGACCAATTGCTCCTCCGTGTTGGGTTGGGAGGGCTCGCCAGCCCCCCAGAATGTATTCAGGCTCAACGTGATGGCTATTTCCAGCCTGGCGGCCAGGGTTGTCGTCGAGGCATTGGCAGAGAGGATTTTATCGGTGTCCAGGGTGTTGCATTCGCGGTAGAAGGCGCCGCTCTCCTGGGTCAGATAAGACTCTGCGCCAGGCGCGCGTAAGGTGGCCAGCAGCGAGCCCAGTGGTTCGCAGGACAGCAGGTGCTTTTGTCCTTCCTGGTCTTCGCGATAGCGGCTATAAAAAATCTGGTTGGGATTGATGGGCAGATGTGCATCGGGAAACATCTCGGCCAATTGCTGCTGGTACACGCGGCCGACACTCGGCTGTCGCCTTACCAGCTCAGAGGTCTGTGCATTGAGTTTGTCGAGTTCACGGGTGAGGTAAGCCAGTTGTTCTTCGGCAGAAAGTGAAGCCGGCGGCACGACCGCAAGCGTCATCGGTTGCACGGTAGGGGTTGACGTGCTGTCGGCCGGCAGCGGTTGCGGTTCGTCAGTGGATGATTCTTTGAGGGTGGGCAATGAATTGTGCATGAGTAAACTCTTATAAAAGAGCGCGGCGCACCGAGGTGCAGCGAGCCCTGCTGAATATGAGTTTGCGAGTTTAGGGTGGCCGAAACTGGACCCTGTGGTGTATGTATGTCGGAAAAAATCGCCCTGCACTCGCGAGTTGCGTGTGCAGAATGCGCGTGGGATCCTTGGCCGCTTTTCAATCCCAGAGAGGGCCTTCCATGTCCAAGACTATCCGCATTGCAGCCGCGCTGTTGGTCCGTGGCGACGGTCAAACCCTGCTTGTGCGCAAGCGCGATACCCTGGCTTTCATGCAACCGGGCGGCAAAATCGACGCCGGCGAGCAACCTGCCGAGGCGCTCGTCCGTGAGTTGCACGAGGAGCTGAACCTGCGCGTTGATCCGAGCCAAGCCGTCTATCTTGGCCAGTTCTCGGCACCCGCGGCCAACGAACCGGGTTTTACCGTAGAGGCGGAGTTGTTCAAGGTGCAGGTCGACGTCGCCGTCACCCCTGCAGCAGAGATTGAAGAGGTGTGCTGGATCGATCCCATGGGCGAAGGTGACTTGCATCTGGCGCCATTGACGCGCGATTTGATCCTGCCGTTCTATCGTGATTCGCTGGCTACCGCATGATGATTCGCCCGCTGGACGCCGACGATGCGCAAGCCTATCGGGCATTGATGCTCGAGGCCTATAGCGCGTACCCGCAAGCGTTCACGTCCAGTGTCGCGGAGCGCGCCTCGATGCCATTGAGCTGGTGGGAAAAGCGTCTCGACAGCCCGCTGGATTGCCTGTTGGGCGGCTTTGATGGGGCGCGACTGGCCGGCATCGTTGGCCTGGCCTACGAGCCTCGCGAAAAGGCGCGGCACAAGGTGACCTTGTTCGGCATGTACGTGACCGAGGCTTATCAACAGCAAGGGCTGGGGCGGCAGCTGGTGCAAGCCGCACTGGAAGAAGCCCGCCGCCACCCGCGCCTCAAACTGATCCAGCTGACCGTCACCGCCGGCAATGACGCGGCCTTTGCGCTCTACCAGCGCTGCGGTTTCATTCAGTACGGCCTGGAGCCACTGGCCGTGCGGGTAGGCGTCGAATACTTCGACAAGATCCACATGTGGCGCGAGCTACATTGATCGTTCCAACGCTCTGCGTGGGCACGCATCCCGTGACGCTCCGCGTCACCACGTGGACGCAGAGCGTCCTTGGCGGCATTCCCACGCAGAGCGTGGGAACGATCGGCACTCGCCCGCACACTCAGAGCCCGCTCAACGCACCGCGCTTACGCCATCCAAGGTGGAAAACGAGGTGTCCTTGGCCGTCAGCAAGAAGTCGCGCATATAAGGTGCATCCAGCATGTCGGCACGAATGCCCGCATACAAGGTGGCGAACAAACCCTTCTCACCCAACCGCTTGGCCTTCACATACCCGCGTGAGCTGTATTCATGCAGCGCCCAGTGGGGCATACCGCACACCCCACGGCCGCTGGCCACCAGTTGCATCATCATCACGGTCAGCTCCGAAGTTCGCACCTGGGCCGGTTCAACGTCGGCCGGTTCCAGGAAGCGGGTGAAGATGTCCAGGCGGTCACGTTCCACCGGGTAGGTGATCAGGGTTTCTGTCAGCAGGTCTTCCGGCACGATGTAGGACTTGTTCGCCAACGCGTGCTGGTTGGCCACCGCCAGCATGGCTTCGTAAGTGAACAGCGGCACGTAGGTGATACCCGGCAGTTCCAGCGGGTCGGAGGTCACCACCAGGTCCAGGTCGCCACGGGCCAGGGCCGGCAGCGGCGCGAAGGCAAAGCCCGAGGCCAGGTCCAGCTCGACTTCCGGCCAGGCATCGCGGAACTGGTCGATGGTCGGCATCAGCCACTGGAAACAACTGTGGCATTCGATCGCCATGTGCAAGCGCCCAGCGGTACCCCCGGCCAGCCGCGCAATATCGCGCTCGGCACCGCGCAACAACGGCAGGGTGGCGTCGGCCAATTGCAGCAGGCGTAGGCCGGCGCTGGTGAAGCGCACCGGTTTGGTCTTGCGCACGAACAGCGGCATGCCCAGGCGCTCTTCCAGTTCTTTGAACTGATGGGAGAGGGCGGACTGGGTCAGGTGCAGGCGTTCGGCGGCTTCCACCAGGCTGTCGGCTTCGCGCAAGGCGTGCAGGGTTTTCAAGTGACGGATTTCGAGCACAGGCGCTCCATGAAGAAAATTTGCGACGAATACGGAATGCTTGATTTTGTCTCATGTTGTGGGGCGTGTCGACCATGACCACTGGGCGCTCTTCATCAAACTGTCATCGAACTGTGGCAGCGCGCTTGAACAAACTTCATCAGACTCGCGCTCTACTGGGGTTCTGCGTTTTGGTGTTTTTCATGCGTGCGTTGTTTTTAGTGGCCGCTCTACTGTTCGGCCTGCCGTCTTTTGCGGCGTCTCGATGTGATGTCAATGTCCCGACCCAAACGGTCGACCTGGCTCAGGTGAGCATCGCCTATCAAAGTATCGGCCGTGCGTCCGACCCTGCGTTGCTGCTGGTAATGGGCCTGGGCGGGCAGTTGATTCACTGGCCGGACGAAGTGGTGGTGGCCCTGTGCGAACAAGGCTTTCGGGTGATTCGCTACGACAACCGCGACGTCGGCCTGTCCACCTGGCGGCAGGCGCCGGCGAGCGCCAACCTGACCTTCGAAGTGCTGCGCTACAAGCTCGGCTTGCCGGTGGCTGCGCCTTATACGTTGACCGACATGGCCGACGACGCCCTGGGCTTGATGGACGCGCTGCAGGTGCAGCAATTTCACGTACTCGGCGCGAGCATGGGCGGCATGATCGCTCAACACCTGGCGGCCATGGCGCCACAGCGCGTGGAAAGCCTGACCCTGATCATGACCAGCTCCGGCGCCGAGGGCTTGCCCGCGCCGAACGCGGCGCTGGTGCAATTGCTCTCGCGGCGCAGCGCGCCCAATCGTGAGGTGGCGCTGGAGCAACAGGCGGATTTGCTCGCGGCGTTGGGCAGCCCGGATATCAAGGACGATCGCCAGGCGTTGCTGCACCAGGCGGCGCTGTCCTATGACCGCGCCTTCAACCCCGAAGGCGTGAAGCGCCAGATCATGGCAATCCTGGCCGAGCCAAGCCGTGTGCCCTTGCTCAACCAACTGCGCGTGCCTGCGTTGGTCGTCCACGGCACCGCCGACCCTTTGCTGCCGGTGATGCACGGCGTGCACCTGGCCGCGCATATCCAGGGCAGCCAGTTGAAATTGATTCCCGGCCTGGCCCACCGTTTTCAGGAAGCGTTCAAGGCGCCCTTGCTGGCGGCGGTGTTGCCCTACCTGCAAGCCCATCGCCAGGATGCCGCGCACTGGGCGCAGATCGATTTGAGCGAGCCTTCGAAGGTGCTGTGAAGGTGGTGTATCGTGCAACCTTTATGTATACGCATGACTGCACGCGAGGTTGCCCACCATGAGTACTCCCCTGAAAATCGATTTCGTCAGCGACGTATCCTGCCCCTGGTGCATCATCGGCCTGCGCGGCCTGACCGAAGCCCTCGACCAGCTCGGCAGCGAAGTGCAGGCCGAGATTCATTTCCAGCCGTTCGAACTGAACCCGAACATGCCCGCCATCGGTCAGAACATCGTCGAGCACATCACTGAAAAATACGGCTCCACGGCTGAAGAGTCCCAGGCTAATCGTGCGCGTATCCGCGACATGGGCGCCGCATTGGGCTTTGCGTTCCGCACCGACGGCCAGAGCCGTATCTACAACACCTTCGACGCGCACCGCCTGTTGCATTGGGCCGGGTTGGAAGGTTTGCAATACAACCTCAAGGAAGCGCTGTTCAAGGCGTATTTCAGCGATGGCCAGGACCCTTCCGACCACGCGACCCTGGCGATCATCGCCGAGAGCGTAGGGCTGGACATTGCGCGCGCCGCCGAGATTCTTGCCAGCGATGAATACGCCGCCGAAGTCCGCGAGCAGGAACAGCTGTGGGTTTCTCGTGGGGTGAGTTCGGTGCCGACCATTGTCTTCAATGACCAATATGCGGTGAGCGGTGGGCAACCGGCGGAAGCCTTCGTCGGCGCGATTCGCCAGATCATCAACGAATCGAAATCCTGAGGCCGAGCACGCAGCAAAATGTGGGAGCTGGCTGTCAGTTGCAAATGAGTTGGCTGAAACACTGCCATCGCAGCATAGGTATCTACACAGCTTTGGTGTGACGCTGGACCTGTGGCGAGGGAGCTTGCTCCCGTGACGGACTGACAGCCGGCGCTTCTCTACCTGACACCCCACAATCCAACTGTGGGAGCGGGCTTGCTCGCGAAGGCGGCCTGACAGGCGGCACAGTTGGACCGTGTACATATCCATTGCTGCGGTAACGGCCACTTAGGGTTCCGCCCTGACGGCGGGTCACTTTGGAAAAGAGCCCCAAAGTAACCAAAGGGCTCTTGCCCCACCACTCGGCACCTCGCTTAGGCTCGGTGTGCCCGAACGCAGGCTTGAATCCGTGGGCCGCCGCCACGCGCCATCCATGGCGCGGGGCGGCTAACCCGGCGTCCTGCCGGGTTACCCACGAATTCAAGCCTGCGTTCGGCCAGCGTGGTTTAACGGGGCGCTTAAGATCAAAAGCAGAGCAAGAGCAAGAGCGACTCGCTTCGCATCGTGGTTAGCGTCTGCTGTTACAACTCACAAAATTGTGTGAAGACCTATGGCCATCGCAGGCAAGCCAGCTCCCACATTTGATCTGTGTCGGCATTAAGAGAAGCACTGGCCCATCCCTTGCATTACCCCCCTAAAGCCCAACCGGCCTGCGGTTGGGCACTGCCATTAGGGGTGAAACTTACCTTGAATATTCTTGACCTTGACCACAGCCTCACCGGCCAGGCACCGATTGCCCGGCGGTTGGCCAGCGGTCGGGCCACGCGCCTGGACCTGCTGGACCTGGGCCCGAAATTGCGTTTGTGGTCCACCGAAAAAACCTGGAAACGTTTCGTCGAGCGCCTGGCCCAACGGCCACGGCCCCGTGACGCGCGTCCGGAAATCCTGTTTGTCGGTTCCGGGGATTATCACCACCTTACGCCGGCGTTTTTGGCCGACCTCAAAGAGCCCGTCAGCCTGATTCACTTTGACAACCACCCCGACTGGGTGCGCTTTGCGCCCAAGCGGCACTGTGGTTCGTGGGTCAACCGGGCGCTGAAGATGCCAGCGATCCAACGCATCGTCACCCTCGGCCCGTGCAGCGATGACCTGCATAACCCGCAACTGCGCGGCGGCAACCTTGGCGCCCTCAAGCGCGGGCGTTTGCAGCTGTTTCCCTGGCAGCATCCGCCGTCCAAGGTCTGGGGCCGGGTGGGGGACGGCGCCGGCCACCAGCAACAGGAAAACCACCTGCACTGGCGCAACCTGGCGGACCTGGATTGGGGCGCCTTCCTCGACCAGATGATTGCCAGCCTGCCCACCGAGGCGATCTGGATCACCATCGACAAAGATGTGCTCGCCAGTGAAGACGCCGCCACCAACTGGGACCAGGGCGGCATGCGCCTGACCCATTTGCTCCAGGCCCTGCGGGCGTTGGCGGCGGGTAAACGCATCATTGGCATCGACGTCTGCGGTGAGTTCGCTACGCCGGCATTCAGCAACGCGTTCAAGCGCTGGGAAGCCAAATCCGACCAGCCGCCACCGGAGCGCTGGAGCCCGCAAGACTTGCAGCGTAATGCGGCAACCAATGAAGCCTTGATCGACCTGTTTGAGGAGCTGTTCCCGTGACCCTGACCGTGGTGTTGTTACTGGCGTTTTCCATCGTCCTCGATGTGATGGGCCAGCTATGTTTCAAATTGGGCGTGGACCGTTTGCCGCAACTCGATGGCGGTTTTCGCCTGCGTGCGTTCTGGGGCCAGGTGTTCAATGCGCCGCTGCTGTGGGCCGGCGTCGGCGCCTATGTGATTGAGTTTTTTGTGTGGCTCGAAGCGCTGTCCCGTGCGCCCTTGAGTCTGCTGTTTCCGCTGGCGGCGTTGGCCTATTGCCTGGTGGTACTGGCAGGCAGGGTGGTGCTCAAGGAGACCGTCAGTCGGCGTCGTTGGCTGGGCACGCTGGTGATTACTTTAGGTGTGATGTTGGTAGCGATCGCGGGGAATCAGGCATGACAACGCAAACAATCAATACCGGCTGGCTGCACGGGCGTGTTGGCACCCTGGTGCTATGGGCACTGCTGATCGCCACCGAAAGCGCCGGGCAGTTGTTCACCAAGGTGGCCGGCGATCAGTTGGGGCCGATGGACTTCAGTTGGCAATGGCTGGCGGACGTGGCGCGCAACCCGGGGATTCTGGCGGCGATTGCCAGCTATCTGGGTGCGTTTTTTGTGTGGATGCTGATCCTGCGGCGTAGCAGTTTGTCCCTGGCGTTTCCGCTGAGTTCGCTGGTGTTCGTGGCGGTGCTGCTGGGCTCTTGGCTGGGGTTGGGGGAGCACATCAGCGTGTTGCATTGGGTGGGCGTGGTGGTAATTATCGGTGGTATCGCACTGTTGGCTGAGGGCGAAGAACACTGAAGATAGATATGAAACACAGGCCCATTGTGGGAGCGGGCGTGCTCGCGAATGCGGTGGATCAGTGAAGTATCGGGTGACTGACACACTGCTTTCGCGAGCAAGCCCGCTCCCACATTTTGCTCCCAGGTGATTCAGTCAAAGGTGTAACTGATCGCCGTCTGCACCTGGCCCTGATTCACATGGCCAGCCTCCTTGACGATGCTGCTCTTGGCCGCCGACCCCACCAAGTGTACCCAGCTGGCGCTGGTCAGCAGCGACCAATGGGGCGCCAGGGGGAAGGCGAAGCTTTGGCTCAGCGTCACGTTCTGGAAGCCCCCGCTCGCTTTATAGGGCCGCAAGCCTGAAGCGACGGCTTCGTTGTTGTCCACGCCGAAGAAGGTATTGGTCTGCCGCGCATCGGCAAAATGCGCAACCAGGCTATTGCTGCCGATAATCCCGCCACCCACGGGGTAACCCAGTTCTCCGCCGATTTTACCCAGGGCGCCGCTCTGGGAATGCCCGCCGCCCACGGCCTGGCCCAATTGCGCGTAGACCCGCCAGAAATCGGCCGGGGCGTATTGGACGAAACCGCCCACCTCGGCCATGTCCGACACGTTGCGCAGGCCCTGCAACTCGCCGTTGGAAGTACGCCCCGGCAGGTAGTTGATATAGGGGCCCGCGGTAAGGCCGTGGGTATCCAGGGCGCTCCAGGTGAGGCCGTCATCGGTACTCAGGCTGACGTCACCCCAATCCAGGTCCAGGTAAGGCACAGGCCGGGTTTCGTAGCGGCTGCCGCTGGGGTCGTGGGGCTGATAGCTGAGGCCCGCGCCCACGTCGCCCGTGATGCCTTCTGCCCAGGCGGCGCTGCAAAGGCCCCACCCTCCAAGTAAACCGGTGAATACAGCAGCAGCGAGCTTGGACATGGGGACGTTTCCTGAAGGTGGGCAGGCGCGCATGAACGCGCAAACCGACGCGCCTGCGCAAGCACTCATGTTGTTTGTAGCAAGCTACAAAAATTGTAGCTCCCGCGACACCTATCACCGCGCATTTCGCCCTAACCCCCAGCCCTGCGGGGTTTTCGCCAGTTGGCACAGTCCCTGCTCTATCCCTTGGCAAGCGCATACAGCGCGCTCCTCCAAGGCCCTTTACCTAAAGGAAAGGCAGATGATCAACTGGCATATCGTGTGTGACTTCGACGGGACCATTACGCCCACGGATGTCATCGACAACGTCCTCCAACGCTTCGCCGGCCCCGAGTGGGAAACCATTGAGCAGGAATGGCTGGATGGGCATATCGGTTCACGCGAATGCCTGAGCCGCCAACTGGCGCTGATCAAGGCCACCCCGGCTGAACTGCTGGCGTACTTTGACAGTGTCGAGATCGACCCGGACTTCCCGGATTTCGTCGATCACGTCATGGGCCTGGGTGCTTCCATCGAAGTGGTCAGCGACGGCATCGAGCAGGGCATTGCCCGCATCCTTTCGCGCAACTACGTGACCCTGCTGCCGATCCTCGCCAACCGCCTGCGCCAGGTTGACCAGGACAGCTGGCGCATCGACTTCCCGTATGCCAGCGATGCCTGTCGCGCCGCTGCCGGCAACTGCAAGTGCAAATCCACGCCGCGCAACAAGCGCGTGCTGGTGATCGGCGATGGCAAGTCCGACATGTGCGTGGCCTCCACTGCCGACTTCGTGTTCGCCAAGGGCAGCCTCGCCGACTACTGCGTCGCCCACCAGATCCCTCATGCGCGCTTCGACACCTTTGCGCAAGTGCCGGCGTTGCTGGCCAAGCTGCCTCAAGGCCTCGCCGCCAACGCCACCACCTTCAACACCTCTTCTGACAATCAGGAACTCTTCCATCATGTCTGATATCCGTATCGCTACCGCCGAAGACCAGGTTCTCCTGGATAAAGAAGCCAAGTACTGCTCCTACGGCGACACCGTTCACTACATCGAGCCGCCGCGTATTTTCAGCCGCTGCGAAGGCTCTTATGTGTGGGACACCGAAGACCAGGCCTACCTCGACCTGCAAATGTGGTACTCGGCCGTCAACTTCGGCTATGCCAACCCGCGCCTGAACAACGCGCTGAAAAAGCAGATCGACACGCTGCCGCAAATCGCCAGCCAGTACCTGCACAAAGGCAAGATCGAGCTGTCGGAAATGATCGCGGTCGATGCCAAGAACAAGTTCGGCCTCGACGGCCGTGTGCACTTCAACGTCGGCGGCTCGCAGTCGATCGAAGACTCCCTGAAAGTGGTGCGCAACGCCAGCAACGGCAAAAGCCTGATGTTCGCCTTCGAAGGCGGTTACCACGGCCGCACCCTCGGCGCCTCGTCGATCACCTCCAGCTTCCGCTATCGTCGTCGCTACGGCCACTTTGGCGAGCGCGCCAACTTCATTCCCTTTCCTTACCACTTCCGTGGCCCGAAGGGCATGACCAAGGAAGAGTACGGCAGCCATTGCGTGCAGCAGTTCGCTCGCCTGTTCGAGACCGAATACAACGGCGTCTGGGACCCTAAGACCAACCAGTGCGAATACGCAGCCTTCTACGTCGAGCCGATCCAGGGCACTGGCGGCTACGTGATCCCGCCGATGAACTTCTACCGCGAACTCAAACACGTCCTGGATCAGCACGGCATCCTGATGGTGTCCGATGAAATCCAGATGGGCTTCTACCGCACCGGTAAACTCTGGTCGATCGAGCACTTCGACGTGCAGCCGGACGTGATCGTGTTCGGCAAGGCCCTGACCAATGGCCTCAACCCGTTGGGCGGTATCTGGGCCCGTGAAGAGTTGATCAACCCGACGGTGTTTCCGCCAGGTTCGACTCACTCCACCTTCGCCTCCAACCCGCTGGGCACCGCCGTCGGCCTGGAAATGTTCAAGATGACCAGCGAAGTCGACTACGGCGCCATGGTCATGGCCAAGGGCAAATACTTCCTGGAAGGCCTGCAAGACTTGCAAAAACGCTTCCCGATCATCGGAGATGTGGACGGCCTGGGCCTGGCGCTGCGCTGCGAAATCTGCGGCCCGGATGGCTTCACCCCGGACAAGGCGACCCTGGACTACATGGTCGAAGAAGGCATGAAAGGCGACATGCTGGTAGACGGCCAGAAACTCGGGCTGATCCTCGACGTAGGCGGTTACTACAAGAACGTGATCACCCTGGCGCCGTCGCTGGAAATCAGCTACCCGGAAATCGACCTGGGCCTGAAGTTGCTCGAGCAGCTGCTGGTGCGAGCGACCACGCGGTGAATGCTCAAGGGATCGACCTCGGTGAAGGCACTGCCGGTTTCGTTCTCGGTGAAGGTCCGGTCGGGATCCTGTTGATCCACGGCCTGACCGGCACGCCGACCGAGTTGCGCCAGGTCGCGAAGGGCCTGGCCAAGGTGGGTAACTGCACGGTGTATGTGCCCACACTGGCGGGGCACTGCGGCGACAACAGCGACTTGCAGGCCACTGGCTGGCAGGACTGGTACGAAGGCGTGCGCAAGACCTTCGTACAGGTCAAGCAACGCCACGGGCAGGTGTTTGTCGGTGGCTTGTCGATGGGCGCGGTGATGTCGATGTATGTGGCGTCCGAACATCCTGGGCAAGTCGCCGGGTTGCTGATGTATTCCACCACCTTGAAGTACGACGGTTGGAGCATCAACAAGCTGGCGTTCCTCACGCCGTTGCTGATGAAGATTCCATTCGGCGTACACATTTGCAGCTTCGAAGAGAAGCCGCCCTACGGCATCAAGAACGAGCGCCTGCGGGCCATCGTCGAGCGGCAGATGAAGGAAGGCGAGAGCAGCGAGGCGGGGTTGCTGACCATGGAAGGCATCACCGTGCGCGAGCTGCACCGTATGAACGCCGTGGTCAAGAAGCGCATGCCCCAGATCAAGGTGCCGGCGCTGGTGCTGCACTCCATCGAGGACGACATCACCAGCCGCTGGAACGCCGATTACGTGGAGCGCCACCTCGGCGGGCCGGTGACCAAGATCCTGTTGGACAACTGCTACCACATGATCACGGTCGATTTGCAGTACCGGCGGGTGATCGAGTTGAGTGCCAGGTTTGTCGAGCAGCACGCAGTGCAACTCAATCGTGTGGCGTGATTAGTTTACTTATAGGAGCGAGCTTGCTGTGGCGAGCAAGCTTGCTTGCGCTGGGGTGCGAAGCACCCCCAAAAGCCTGCGACTGCTGCGCAGTCGAGCGGGAGCAAGCTCCCTCGCCACATCAAGCTCGCTCCTACAGTAGAACGGCGTTGATAAGGAAAAACTGTGATAACCACCCAAGCCTTCCCGACCATCCGGGCTATCCAGCGCGATGCCTGGAACGACTGTTTTCCCGGTGCCCTGGAGGATTGGGACTATTACCTGGCCGTGGAAAACGCTGCGATCGATGACTTTCAGTGGCGTTACCTCGCGGTCTTCGAGGATCAAACGCTGGTGGCCGTGGCTGCCGCGTTCGTCACCCATTATCGCCTCGACACCACGGTGTCGGGGGCCGGCAAGCGCTTGACCGAGCGCCTGGAGCAGCTGTGGCCTGGCGTTTTGCAATTGGCGTTGTACGCCATCGGTTCGCCGGTGGCTGAACGCTGTGATGCCGGTGTCGCCAGCCATGTGCCCGAATCCCGGCGCCCGTTGCTGTTGCAGCAGTTACTGGAGGCTGCGCGCAGCGATGCCGACGCGCTCGGTATCGGCTTGCTGGCGGTCAAGGATGCGCCCACCAACGACCCGCATTGGACCCAGAGCTGCCTTGCCGCAGGTTTTCAAAGCATGCCCAGCTTGCCCACGGGGGTGTTGCCGCTGCCTTATGGCTCGGTGGATGCCTACCTGGGTTCGCTGGGCAAATCCACGCGCAAGGACCTGCGCCGCAAACTGCGCGCACCAGGGCCGCGGGTCGAGTGGCGGCGTAATATCGATGACGTGCTGCCCGAGGTCATGCGCCTGTATGAAGCCACGCTCGCGCGCGCAGACTTGCAGTTCGAACGCCTGCCCGCCGGTTACTTCACGGGCGTGCTCGAACACCTGCACGAGCGGGCGGTCTGTGTTCTGTACTGGGTGGACGAGCGCCTGGTGGCGTTCAACCTTATCCTCCTGGATGAGCATCGGCTGGTGGACAAGTTCTTTGGCCATGACCTTGAGTTCAGCCGCGAGTACAACCTGTACTTCCGCAGTTGGTTGACCAATGTCGACTATTGTATTGAACACCGTATTCCGGTGTACGAGTGTGGCCAGGCCGGGTATGCCAGTAAACTGCGCCTGGGGTGCGAGTTCGAGGGCAACAGCCTGTTCTTCCGCCACCGTAACCGGCTGGTCAACGGCCTGCTCAAGCTTGTAAAACTGTTTATTCGACCGGATCGTTCCGACCCTGCCATGGCTGCTGCGATAAGCGAAACCTGATGATTACCAAGACCCGCCAGAAAGCCCGCCCCTTTGCCATCTCGCGTTGGAGCGTCCAGCGCAAGCTGGTGCTGGCGTTCTGGCTGGTCAGCGTGATTCCCACCATGATCGCGGCTGAGCTGGCTGCCACCACGCTGTCGCAGATTTTCGACAGCAACGTGCGTATCTGGCTGCAAGAGTCGACCAAGATCGTCAAGGACGAAATCGGCGACATCCTTCACGACAACGCGCGCATGGCCAAGCTGTTCCTGCGCTATACCAGCCCGCCGTCGTCCAAAAATGCCGAGAAGCATGACCGGCTCACCGCCGACATTGCCGATGCCACCGATATCGACGTGGTCGCGCTGATCCGCACCAACGACCGTAAAGTGATGTTCAGCACGGCCGCCGATGACATCGTCAGGCAGATCAACCTCACCAGCAACGCGGTGCTGCAAACCGTGCAAGTCGCCGGCGTGAGCACGGGCCTGGTGGTGTCCACCTTCGAAACCAGCCGTGACGGCGTTGATTACCTGTTGCTGGTCGCCACTTACCTGGACAGCAGTTTCCTCACCAGCGTGGCCGATGTGCATTCCCTCGACCTGCGTCTGTATTTGGCCAACCCTGCCGGTTTTTCCGAAATATTTTCCACCCAGCGCTTCGCCAATCACCCCTCGCGCATCCCCAAGAATGTCGAGGCCTACCTGCGCAGCACCAAGCAGCCCAGCGAGCAGTTCACTAACCAGTACAGCGGTTTGTATTGGCCGATTTTCAATGATGCCGGCGAGTTGCAAGGCGTGATCTTCAGCGGCCTGCTACGCCATACCAGCCTGGTGGGGTTGGTGAACCAGAGCAACTTGTTCGTGCTGATCTTCCTGGTCAGCTCGGCGCTGTCACTGGCGGCCGGGTTGTTGGTGTCGCGGCGCCTGACCAAGCCCCTGCGCGATTTGTCCCAAGGCGTGGATGCGGTGATCTCGGGCAGTTATGCGCACCGTGTGGTGGTCAGTGGCGGTGACGAACTGGCGCAATTGAGCAGCACCTTCAACCACATGACCGAACGCCTGGGCGAGTTGCATCACCTGGAAGCCCAACTGCGTCGGCGTGACCGCTTGCATGCCCTGGGTGAAGTCGCCATGGGCCTGGCTCACGAAATTCGCAACCCACTGGGCATCATCAAGACCGCCACCCAACTGTTGCATCGGCGCGCTGACCTGGCGGAAACCGACAAGCGTCACCTGGAATATGTCATCAGCGAAGTCAGCCGCATCAACGAGCTGATTACCGAGTTCCTCGATTTCGCCAAGCCCAACCCGCCGATACGCGTGCAGCAACCGGCACGCGCCCTGGTGGAAGAAATCCTCGGTTTCTGCGGCCCGGAGCTGAGTAGCCATCGCATTGACGCGCAGATCGACGACCAGGCGCCTGGCGCGACGATCTACGCCGATGCCAAGCAGCTCAAACAGGCCTGTCTCAACCTGATTCTCAACGCCGTCGACGCGATGCCCGACGGCGGGCGCCTGACCCTGGGCATTCGCAGCGTGGGCGACAACACTGTGATCAGCATCGCCGATACCGGCGAAGGCATCCCGGCGGACATGGTGGAGCGCATCTTCACGCCATTCGTCACCACCAAGGCCTCGGGCACAGGCCTGGGCCTGGCCAAAGTCTATTCGATCATGGAAAGTCACGACGGCAGCATCGAATGCGCCAGTGAGAAAGATGCCGGCGCGACCTTCAGCCTGTACATTCCGGCTGACGGTGAAGACGACGGTGAAGATGAGGACGGGCATGACGCATAACGTATTGGTGGTCGACGACGAGCCCAAGCTCTGTGATCTGCTGACCCAGGCCTTGAGCCAGAACGGCATCCAGGTGTTCAGCGCGGGCAATGGCCTGCATGCGCTCAAGGTGCTGGGGGAGGAGGACATCGACCTGGTCATCAGCGACTGGCGCATGCCGGGCATGGACGGGCCGGCGTTGCTGGCCGAGATCAAGGTGCGTTATCCGACTTTGCCGGTAATCGTGATGACGGCCTACAGCACGGTGAAAAACGCCGTGCAGTCGATGCGTAACGGTGCCTATGACTACATTGCCAAGCCGTTCGACATCGACGAGCTGGACATCACCGTGGCCAAGGCCCTGCAATTTCGCGACATCATGCGCGACAACGCGCGCATGCGCGCCGAGCTGGACGAGCATGCTCAGTTCGACAGCCTGGTGGGCGACAGTCCGGCGTTTCGCCAAGTGCTCCAGGCGGTGGATTCGGTGCGTGACAGCAACGCTACTATCCTGCTGACCGGCGAAAGCGGCACTGGCAAGGAAATGGTCGCCCGCGCCATCCACAAGCATGGCAGCCGTGCCGACCAACCCTTCGTGGCGGTCAATTGCGCAGCCATTCCTGAAGGCTTGTTGGAAAGCGAAATGTTCGGCCATCGCAAAGGCGCGTTCACCGGCGCCGTGGCTGACCGGGTAGGGCGCTTCATGCAGGCCGACAAGGGCACGCTGTTTCTGGATGAAGTCGGTGATATGCCCTTGGCGTTGCAGGCCAAGATTCTGCGCGCCTTGCAGGAGAGGGTTATCGAGCCGGTAGGCGACCCCCGCGAGCGCAAGGTGGATGTACGAGTAATTGCCGCCACCAACAAGAACCTGCTGGATGCGGTGGCGGCCAAGGAGTTTCGCGAAGACCTGTATTACCGCCTCAATGTCTTTCCGATTCCGTTGCCGTCGTTGCGCGAACGCGTGGAAGACATCGCGCCCCTGGCGCGCCACTTCGCTCACACTTTGAGCGCCACCACTGGCAAACGTATCACCGGTTTCAGCCCCGAGGCGTTGCAGGCCATGGCTGCGTATCACTGGCCGGGCAATATCCGCGAGCTGCAAAACTGCGTGGAGCGCGCAACCATCGTGGCGGCTTCATCGGTGATCGAGGATATTGATTTGCCCGGGTATTTGTTTGCTTCCACACCGAGCGAGGGTGATGTGACCGCGATCCTCAGCGACGGCCCAGGCGTGCCGCGGGATCTGGATGCGGCGCTGGCCGAAGTGGAGAAAGCCTATATTCTTGCGGCGCTGCAGGAGAGCAATGGGGTGCAGGCCGCGGCGGCGCAGCGGATCGGGATTTCCGAAAGGAGCTTCTGGTATCGCCTGAAGAAGCTGGGGATTCAGGTCGACAAGATCGTGCGCTGATCTGAGTGTGGTAACTCATGATCGCTCCCACGCTCCACGTGGGAGTGCCTCTGGTGACGCTCTGCGTCACGCGTGTGGACGCGGAGCGTCCTTGGCTGCATTCCCACGCGGGAGCGTGGGAACGATCTGCCGTGTTGCGTCAGGTGTGCAGGCGTACCCACACGCTGACCAACACCGTCGCGGCCATCAACCAGGCCACGGCGGCGACTGCCAGCGATGCCTCCAACCGCAGCCGATCGACCATCACATACAGCGTCGCCAAATACACAAAGTACGGAATGATCGACCACATCCCGAACAGGATCGTGGTCTTCAAGTCCGCAACCGTTCGGCCTTTGCCGACGATGTAATGGGCGATCAGCGCAAAAGTGGGAAACAGCGGCACCAAGCCTGCGATGTAATAGTTTCTGGTCTTGGCCAGCGCCGCCAGGATCAGCACCACTGCGGCGCCAAGTGCAGCCTTCAGGAACAGATCCATCAGTGACTCAACCCGTATTTCTTGACCTTGTCGAACAGGGTGGTCTTGGCCATCCCCAGTTCCTGGCTGGCCTGGGTCAGGTTCCCGCCGCTGCGTTGCAGGGCATCGTTGAGTAGGTTGCGCTCAAAGGCTTCCACCGCCTCGGTAAAGGCAACCCCTTGGTTGCCGCTGCCGGCGCCGCTTTTCTTGAAGGCGGGCAGGCCGAGGGCGAAACGTTCGGCGACGTTGCGCAGCTCACGCACGTTGCCTGGCCAGTCGTGGCTCATCAGGCTGGATAGGGTCTGGTTGTCCAGCTCCGGCACCGCCCGGTCGAAGCGTAGCGACGATTGCTGCAGGAAGTGTTCGAACAGTTGCAGGATGTCTTCGCGCCGTTCGCGCAAAGGCGGCAGTTCCAGGGTGACGACGTTGAGGCGGTAGTACAGGTCGCTGCGGAACTGGCTGGCGCGGCTCAACTCGTCGAGGTCGGACTTGGTGGCAGCGATTACCCGGCAATCCACCGCCACGCTCTGGTTCGAACCCAGGCGTTCCAACGTACGTTCTTGCAGCACCCGCAGCAATTTGATCTGCAGGTTGATCGGCATGCTCTCTACTTCATCGAGGAACAGCGTGCCTTGATGGGCATGCTCGATCTTGCCGATGCGACGTTTGCCGGCGCCGGTGAAGGCGTTGGCCTCGTGGCCGAAAATCTCGCTTTCAAACAGGTTTTCCGGCAGGCCACCGCAGTTGAGGGCGACGAACTGGTGGGTATGGCGCCGGCTGAAATCATGCAGGCAGCGCGCGACCAGTTCCTTGCCGGTGCCGGTCTCGCCTTCGATCAGCACGTTGGCCGAGGTATCGGCGACATTGGCAATCAGTTCGCGCAGGTTTTGCATGGCCGGCGAGCGGCCGATGATGCGGCCTTCCAGCGAGTCGCGTTCGGCCAGTTGCCGGCGTAGCGACCAGACTTCCCGCGCCAGCCCGCGTTGTTCCAGGGCGCGGCGTGCCACGTCCACCAGGCGTTCGGGCGAGAAGGGTTTCTCCATGAAGTCGTAGGCGCCGTTACGCATGGCGCCCACCGCCATGGAGATATCGCCATGCCCGGTGATCAACACCACCGGCAGGCTTTTATCCAGGGCCTTGAGGCGGGTCAGCAGTTCCAGGCCATCGATGCCCGGCAGGCGGATATCGCTGATGACGATGCCGGCAAAGTTTTCGCCGATGCGCTTGAGCGCTTCTTCGGCGCTGCCCACGCCGACGCTAGTGATGTCTTCGAGCGCCAATGCTTGCTGGCAACCGAGCAGTACATGGGGGTCGTCTTCGACGATCAGGACGGTAAGGTCTTGGGCTTGTGTATTCATGTCGACTCAGCTCGTTGAGCGCCCACCAATGGCAGGTTCAGGACAAAGGCGGTACCACCATTGGCCGGATGTTCCACGGCAAGGCTACCGCCTGTGGCGGCCGCGAGGCTTGCGGAAAGGGTCAGGCCCAAGCCCAGGCCTTGTTCGCCGGGCTTGGTGGTAAAAAAGGGTTCGAACAAATGCTTGCGCGCCTCGGGGTCGATGCCGTGGCCATTATCACGCACCAACAGGCGGTATTTGCCATCGCCGTTCTGGCCTTCCAGCCACAGTTGCGGCACTGCTTGGGCCTGCATCGCATCGAGCGCGTTACCGATCAGGTTGACCAGGATCTGCTCCAGGCGGGTCTGGTCGATCTGCAATTGGGCGTTGGCAAAGTCACGGTGCACGGTCAACGGCAGGCTGTCCAGGCGCGCGCCGAGCACCTGGAACGCGGCGTCCACGGCCTTGCCGAGGCTGGCTTCGCCCTGGTCGTCACCGCGCCGGGCAAAGGAGCGCAGGCTCGCGGTGATGCGGCCCATGCGGTCGATCAGTTCGTTGATGGTCTTGAGGTTGGTGCTGGCAGTGTCCAGGGCGCCGCGCTCAAGGAAGCGTACGGTGTTGCCCGACAGCGTGCGCAGCGCTGCCAGCGGCTGATTCAGTTCATGGGCGATGCTGGTGGACATCTGGCCGATGGCCGCGAGTTTGCCGGCCTGCACCAGTTCGTCCTGGGCGTGGCGCAGGGTTTCTTCGGCCTGGCGTCGTTCGCGAATCTGGCCCTTGAGCCGTTCGTTGCTGGCGCGCAGGTCGGCGGTGCGTTCGGCAATCCGACGCTCAAGCTGGCTGTTGGCTTCCTGCAAGGCTTCCCGTGCGGCGAGGCGGGTGGCGATGACCTTGCGCCGTTCGTTCCAGGCGATCAGCAGGAAGGCGACCAGGCCAAAGGCGACGGCCACCAGGATGCCCTGGTTGATCGCGGCGCGGCGCAGGTCGTTGAGCGGGGTGAGCAGGGTGAAGTTCCACGGCGTGTCGTTCAGCGGGCGGGTTTGCGCCAGGTAGCTGACGGCGTGCTGGTCGTTGACCACTTCGGTGTTGGCCGGGAAGGTCAGTTTCTCGGTGCCTTCGTTCAGGCGCTCACGGGCCAGGGGTTGCAGTTCATTGAGCGTCGCCCAGTAATATTGCAGGCTGTGGGCCAGGCGGTCCTTGGTGTCATCGCTCAGCGGGCGTACAGCCTTGAGGCGACGCGCCGGGTCGCTGGAAAGAATAATGATGCCGTTCTCATCGCTCACGAAAGCTTCGAGGCGCGCACGTTGCCAGCGCTCTTCAAGGGCTTCGAGGCGCACCTTGACCACGGCGACGCCGATGATCTTGCCGTGCTCTTCCAGGCCGTGGGCCAGGTAATAGCCGGGTTCGCCGTTGGTGCTGCCGATGCCGTAGAAACGACCGGGCTGGCCGCGTACAGCGTTCTGGAAATAGGCGCGAAAGGACAGGTCCTCACCTTGGTAACTGTCGGCATCGCGCCAGTTACTGGTGGCCAGCACACGGCCGGTGGTGTCCATTACATAGATGGCGCGGCTGCGACTGCGGCGGTTCAGGCCTTCGAGGTAGTCGTTGACCGTCTTGCGGGTTTCCTGGTTCGGGTCGGCGAGCAGTTGGGAAACACTGGACTCCAGCTCCAGCAGGCTGGGCAGGTAGGTGTACTTGCTCAGTTCGCTTTCGACGGTGCGGGCGTGCAGCTCCAACTGGCGTTCGCCATTGTCGCTGAGGGTGCGGATTCCGTAGTAGTCACTGACCCAGAAGCCGATATAACCCAGGCCGACCATGAGGGCGATGATCAACGGCGGCAGGAACAGTTGGCGTATCAGACGAGGCTTCACGGCAAGTGATGGCGGCGCGGCGCGATATTGATTGGGGTCGCATTTCATCACAGATGCCTTGGGTCAGCTACTTCTCGCCAGTGTAAGAGCGGGCTTGTGTGGGAGCCGGGCTTGCCCGCGATGCAGGCGCCTCGGTGTAACAGTTGCACCGAGGCGATGCCATCGCAGGCAAGCCAGCTCCCACACAAGCCCGGCTCCTACAGGACGAACGGTGTTGCTTTTAGTGCTGCAGGATTTTCTCGAGGAAGTGCTGCGCACGCTCGGAGCGGGCGCTGATGTCGCCGAAGAACTCTTCTTTCGGGCAGTCTTCGATGATCTTGCCGGCATCCATGAAGATCACGCGGTCGGCCACTTTGCGCGCAAAGCCCATTTCGTGGGTCACGCACATCATGGTCATGCCTTCGTGGGCCAGTTGCACCATCACGTCGAGCACTTCGTTGACCATTTCCGGGTCCAGCGCCGAGGTCGGTTCGTCGAACAGCATGACGATCGGGTCCATGGCCAGGGCGCGGGCAATCGCCACACGTTGTTGCTGGCCGCCGGAGAGCTGGCCTGGGTGCTTGTGGGCGTGTGCCGACAAGCCCACGCGTTCGAGCAGTTGCAGGCCCTTCTTGGTGGCTTCTTCCTTGCTGCGGCCCAATACCTTGATCTGCGCGATGGTCAGGTTTTCGGTGATGGTCAGGTGCGGAAACAGCTCGAAGTGCTGGAACACCATGCCTACGCGCGAACGCAGTTTTGGCAGGTTGGTCTTCGGGTCGGCGATGGAGGTGCCGTCGACCACGATGTCGCCCTTCTGGAACGGTTCCAGTGCGTTGACGCACTTGATCAGGGTGGATTTGCCCGAGCCGGATGGCCCGCACACCACGATCACTTCGCCTTTTTTAACCTCGGTGCTGCAATCGGTCAGCACCTGGAAGTCGCCATACCACTTGTTGATGTTCTTGATAGAGATCATACGGCAAACCTTTTTTGCAGACGCTTGACCAGCAGCGAGGCGGAAAAGCTGATGATGAAGTAGACGACACCGGCGAAGATCAGGAACTCATTGGAGCGGCCGATGATGTCGCCGTTGGAGCGGGCGGAGTTGAGGAAGTCCACCAGGCCCACGGTGTAGACCAGGGAGGTGTCCTGGAACAGGATGATCGACTGTTGCAGCAGCAACGGCGTCATCTTGCGGAACGCCTGGGGCAGGATGATCAGGCGCATGGTCTGGCCGTAGGTCATGCCCATGGCTTGTGCCGCCGCCATCTGGCCCTTGGGAATCGACTGCACACCGGCTCGTACGATTTCGCAGAAGTACGCGGCCTCGAACATCATGAACGCCACGACGCAGGAGGTGAACGCACCGATCGGCGTGTCTTCGCCGGTGATCCAGCGCAGTACGAACGGCACAGCCAGGTAGAACCAGGTGATCACCAGCAGCAAGGGGATCGAGCGGAAGTAGTTCACGTAGGCGCCGGCCACGCGGGACAGCAGTTTGTTGGACGACAAGCGCATCAGGGCCAGGATGGTCCCGATGATGATGCCGCCGACCACGCCCATGACCATCAGCTTCAAGGTCATGACCATGCCGTTCCACAGGCCTGGAATGGCGGGGATGA
The DNA here is from genome assembly GCF_052046095.1 of Pseudomonas sp. 22072. Taxonomy (NCBI): domain Bacteria; kingdom Pseudomonadati; phylum Pseudomonadota; class Gammaproteobacteria; order Pseudomonadales; family Pseudomonadaceae; genus Pseudomonas; species Pseudomonas sp. 22072. Next base: position 120,759 of record NZ_JBQEQE010000005.1, on the reverse strand, counting down.
TGCCGCTGAAATCGAAGTCCATTATTTGCCCCCCACGGAGATCAGGCCGGGCACTGCGACTTTCTTCTCGACCACGCGCATCAGCAGCATCAGGCTCATGTTCAAGGTGAAGTAGATCAGCGTGGCCAGGGTGAAGGCTTCAAACAGGTTGGCCGAGAACTCGGCGGTCTGTTTGGTTTGCGCCAGCAGTTCCATCAAGCCGATCAAGGACGCCACGGAGGAGTTCTTGAACACGTTGAGGAATTCCGAGGTAAGCGGCGGAATGATGATGCGGTAAGCCTGGGGCAGCAGCACGTTCCAGTAGATCTGCGGCAGCTTGAAGCCCATGGCGCGCGCCGCGGATTCCTGGCCGCGTGGCAGCGCCTGGATACCGGTACGCACTTGCTCGCACACACGGGCGGCGGTGAACAGGCCCAGGCACACCACGACGCTCAGGTAGGCCGAGGTGGTCGGGTTCAGGTCTTGTTTGTACCAGTCCTGCAGGTTCTGCGGCAGCATGTCCGGTACCAGGAAGTACCAGATGAACAGCTGAACCAGCAGCGGCACGTTACGAAACAGTTCCACGTAGCAGGTCGCGATGCCCGATACGAGGCGGTTTGGCACAGTGCGCATGACCCCCAGAATGGAGCCCAGCAGCAAGGCGATAATCCATGCCACGACAGCGATGGCGATGGTCCAGCCCAGCCCGGAGAGGTACCAGTCGAGATAAGTCTCGCTGCCCACGCCGGTGGACTTGAAGAACACGCCCCAGTCCCAGTTGTAATTCATTAGGGTCTCCCCTCGAGATCGATCGATGTACAAGCACCCGCTTGGGGAAGATCCGTTCCCGCCTGACGTTGAACGCCAGGCACACACGATCGGCTCGAAAACCGCCAGGTCGAGTGTTCCAAGTTAAAACCAGCAGGTAATTACAGACGCCTGAGGGAGGGTTGGCTCCCTCAGGACATAAGCTTAGTCAGGTATCAGATTTTTACTTCTGGCGCTGGTTTGTCGCTAGGGTTAGCGATCAGCTCCTTGACCTTGTCGCTCATCGGGAAGTTCAGGTTCAGGCCTTTCGGTGGGATCGGGCTTTCGAACCATTTGGCGTAGATCTTGTTGATCTCGCCGGACTTGTACAGGGCGACAATGGCGTCATCCACGGCTTTCTTGAAGTCCGGGTCGCCTTTGCGAACCATGCAAGCGTAGGCTTCGAAGGACTGCGGAGTACCGGTAATGACCCAGTCGTCCGGCTTCTTGGCCTTGGCTTCTTCACCGGCCAGCAGGGCGTCGTCCATCATGAATGCAACGGCGCGGCCGCTTTCGAGCATCTGGAAGGATTCGCCGTGGTCTTTGGCGGAGATAACGTTCATGCCCATCTGCTTGTCGGCGTTCATCGCCTTGATGATGCGCTCGGACGTGGTGCCGGCGGTGGTCACGACGTTTTTGCCTTTCAGGTCGGCAAAGTCAGCGTAGGACGGCTTGCCTTCCTTGTCTTTCTTGACCAGCAGGCGGGTGCCGATTTCGAAGATGTTGACGGTGAAATCAACTTGCTGGGCGCGTTCGGTGTTGTTGGTGGTGGAGCCGCACTCCAGATCCGCGGTGCCGTTCTGGATCAACGGGATACGGGTTTGCGAGGTCACCAGGTTGTACTTGGCTTTGAGGTCGGGTTTGTTCAGGTCTTTTTTCAGTTGCTCGACAACGGCCAACTGGATGTCGTGGGAGTAGCCCACGGGTTTGCCCGAGCCATCCGCGATGTAGGAAAACGGAATGGAGCTGTCGCGGTGAGCAAGAGTGATGGTGCCGGAGTCGTTGATTTTCTTCAGTGTGCCGGTGAGTTCGGCGGCAAAAACTGGAGTGCTGATCAGAGCAGCAGCGATAGCTGCGCCCAGGATATGGGGAACGATGCGCATCAATACTTCCTCGACATTTGTTTTTTTTATGAAGCCAGCTGAACGGCTCTCTTGTAAAGCGACTGCCCGTGACGGCTCCTAAGGCGCCTCAGGCAATCGTTGAAGAGTGTAGAGCATGAGTCGTGCCATACCGAAAACAAAAGGATAACTTCATGATTTATATGGAAATTAACTTTTTGTTTCGGCAGTATTTTCGGTTGGTAGTCCGGCAAACCGAATAGGGCAGAGGTGCGCGTTCGGAAAACCGAATAGTCCGTAGGAGCGAGCGTGCTCGCGAAAAACGCAAAAACGCCGCGTTTATNTCGCGAGCACGCTCGCTCCTACACTGGGGCGGTCAGGCGGCTTCGATCTTGCTGCGGTTCTGCTCGACCTTGGACAAGTAGCGCTGCAGGTTTTCCTGCTCTTGCGGCGTGGTGAACAGGCCAAGCTTGGTACGGCGCCACAGCACGTCCTGCGGTTGTGTTACCCACTCTTCGGCGCACAGGTAGTCGACTTCGCGGGTATAGAGGCCGCCACCCAAGTGGTCACCCAGATCGGCGAGCGATTGCACGCCTTCCAGCAAGCGCCAAGTGCGGCTGCCGTAGGTGGTGGACCAGCGACGGGCGATCTCGCTCGGTACCCAGTCGAACTTGGCGCGGATGGCATCGGCCAGGGCTTCTGGGGTAGTCATGTGTTCGCCACCGGGCAGGCTGGCTGTGGCAGTCCAGCTTGGGCGCATCTGGGTGAAGTACGGCGCCAGTTGGGCCATGGCCGACTCAGCCAGTTTGCGATAGGTGGTCAGCTTGCCACCGAACACCGACAGGATCGGCGCTTCGCCGGTGCCGCCGGACAGCGACAGGGTGTAGTCACGCGTAATAGCCGACGGGTTGTCCGACTCGTCATTGCACAGTGGGCGCACGCCGGAGTAGGTGTGGACGATATCGTCGCGGCTCAGCTGTTTCTTGAAGTGCGCGTTGACCACTTTAAGCATGTAGTCGGTTTCACCTTCGGTGATCGCCACTGCAGCCGGGTCGCCGGTGTATTCGCGGTCGGTGGTGCCGATAATGGTCAGGTGGTTCAGGTACGGAATGGTGAAGACGATGCGTTGGTCTTCGTTTTGCAGAATATGCGCGTGAGCACCCTCGTACAGTCTCGGCACGATCAGGTGGCTGCCCTGGATCAGACGAATGCCGTACGGTGAATCCAGCTTCAGGTCGTCCCGGATGAATTTGGCCACCCATGGGCCGGCGGCATTCACCAGGGCGCGGGCGCGGATCGAGAACAGGCTGCCGTCGGCACGTTCCATGTTCATTTCCCACATGCCGTTGCTGCGCTTGGCGCTGACGCAACGGGTCTGGGTGTGGATGTGCGCGCCTTTCTCGCGGGCAGCCATGGCGTTGAGTACCACCAGGCGGGCGTCGTCGACCCAGCAGTCGGAGTATTCAAAGCCTTTGGTGATTTCGCTTTTCAGCGGGCTGTCGGCACCGAACTTGAGGCTTTTGGAACCCGCGAGCTTTTCGCGCTTGCCCAAGTGGTCATAAAGGAACAGACCAGCACGAATCATCCAGGCCGGGCGCAGGTGCGGGCGGTGCGGCAGTACGAAGCGCATTTGCTTGACGATGTGCGGTGCCTTGGCCAGCAGTACTTCGCGTTCGGCCAATGCTTCACGCACCAGACGGAATTCGTAATGCTCCAGGTAACGCAGTCCACCGTGGATCAGCTTGCTGCTGGCCGATGAGGTGTGGCTGGCCAAGTCATCCTTTTCGCAAAGGAATACCGACAAACCGCGACCGGCTGCGTCTGCTGCAATCCCGACGCCATTGATCCCGCCACCAATTACGGCAACGTCATAGACTTCGGCAAGCGGTGGAGCAGGCAAGGTGGAAGGGTTCATCGGCTGGCCTCGCGATCTTTTCGTCTTGGAATTCGAACATTAATGTTCATTTGCGAAAATGGTAGCTGATAATTGCGGGCACAGCCACCCGACTTCGATTGAAAAAACTCATCGAAGGGTGGGGAAAGGAAGAATTATGAACAAAGGTGAATGTATGGGTGTGAGTGAGGCCGTCATCGCGGGCAAGCCCGGCTCCCACATTTGATCGCATTTCAAACTGTGGGAGTCGGGCTTGCACGCGATGACGCCTGAACCGGCGTTAAACGACTTCCAGCCGCACCTTGTGCTCATTCAGCACTTGCACCAAGGCCGGCACCGGCTGCTGGTCAGTCACCAGGCAGTCCACCAGGCTGATCGGCCCCAGCCGAATCATGGCATTGCGCCCGAATTTGCTGGAGTCCGCCGCCAGGATCACCTGCCGCGCATTGGCGATGATTGCCTGGGAAACCCGCACCTCTTGGTAATCGAAGTCCAGCAGGCTGCCGTCCTCGTCGATCCCGCTGATGCCCACCAGGGCAAAGTCGACCTTGAACTGGTTGATGAAGTCGACACTGGCCTGGCCCACCACGCCACCGTCACGGCGTACATTGCCGCCGGTGAGCAACACATCGAAGTCGTCCTTGGCGCTGAGCATGGTGGCGACGTTGAGGTTGTTGGTGATGATTTTCAGGTGGCTGTGATTGAGCAGCGCACGGGCGATGGATTCGGTGGTGGTGCCGATGTTGATGAACAGCGAGGCATGATCGGGAATCTGCGCGGCGATGGCTTCACCGATGCGTTGCTTCTCGTCGCGCATCTGGTCGGCACGCATGGCGTACGCGGTGTTCTCGACACTGGAGTCATAGGCTGCGCCGCCGTGGTAGCGGCGCAACAGGTTGGCGTCCGCCAGCTGGTTGATATCGCGGCGGATGGTTTGCGGGGTGACAACGAATAGCTGCGCCATTTCCTCGATACTGACGTACCCGCGTTCGCGGACCAGTTCGAGGATTTGTTGTTGGCGGGGAGGCAGATTCATGGGGCGTCCTTTGGGCTGCCATACAAAAGTGGCCCATGATGACGCAGGAATCCGCTCCCTGCCAGTTACAACCTGCCGTAAGCCAGCGCTTGGCTTATTCGGCGCCTTCGTGCGGCTCCCAGTCACGGGTGCGGCTCACAGCTTTTTGCCAGCCGGCGTAGAGTTTCTCTTTGGCCGCCTCGTCCAGCTGTGGCTCGAACTCGCGCTCGATTACCGCCTTGCCGCGCAACTCGTCCAGGCTGCCCCAGAAGCCACACGCCAGGCCCGCCAGGTAGGCTGCGCCGAGGGCGGTGGTCTCGCGCATTTGCGGGCGTTCTACCTGGGTGCCGAGGATGTCGGCCTGGAATTGCATCAGGAAGTTGTTGGCAACCGCGCCGCCGTCCACGCGCAGGGCCTTGAGGCGTTCGCCCGAGTCCTGTTGCATGGCGTCGAGGACGTCGCGGGTCTGGTAGGCAATCGACTCCAGGGCTGCGCGAATAATGTGGTCTACGCGTACGCCACGGGTCAGGCCGAACAGTGCGCCACGGGCATACGGGTCCCAGTAGGGCGCGCCGAGACCGGTGAAAGCGGGTACCAGGTACACGCCGTTGCTGTCCTTGACCTTGCCGGCAAAGTATTCGGTGTCGTGGGCATCGTTGATGATCTTCAGCTCGTCACGTAGCCATTGCACGGTGGAGCCACCGTTGAAGACCGCGCCTTCCAGGGCATAGGCCACCTCACCGCGCGGGCCGCAGGCAATGGTGGTGAGCATGCCGTGCTTGGATTTCACCGCCTTGTCGCCGGTGTTCATCAGCAGGAAGCAGCCGGTGCCGTAGGTGTTCTTGGCCTGGCCCGCTTCCACGCACATCTGGCCAAACAGGGCCGCTTGCTGGTCGCCGGCAATGCCACCGATAGCGATGCCGCTCTTGGTACGGCCATAGATTTCCGACGACGACTTCACTTCAGGGAGCATTTCCCGTGGGATGTCGAGAATCTCCAGCATCTTCGCATCCCACTCCAGGGTGTGGATGTTGAAGAGCATGGTGCGCGACGCGTTGGTGTAGTCGGTGACGTGGGTCTTGCCGCCGGTAAATTTCCAGATCAGCCAGCTGTCGACGGTGCCGAACAGCAGTTCGCCATTGCGCGCACGTTCGCGACTGCCTTCGACGTTGTCGAGGATCCACTTGAGCTTGGTGCCGGAGAAGTATGGGTCGGTCACAAGGCCCGTGGTGTCGCTGATGTATTGCTCATGGCCGTCGCGCTTGAGCTGCTGGCAGATCTCGGTACTGCGGCGGCACTGCCAGACAATAGCGTTATAGATCGGGCGGCCGGTGATCTTGTCCCAGACCACCGTGGTTTCACGCTGGTTGGTGATACCGATGGCGGCCACCTGGTCATGGTGCAGGCCGGCCTGCGCCAGCGCTTCGACCATCACCGCGCTCTGGGTGGCGAAGATTTCCATCGGGTCATGTTCAACCCAGCCAGCCTGCGGGTAATGCTGGACGAATTCACGCTGGGCGGTACACACCACGTTGGCGTCACGATCGAAGATGATCGCCCGGGAACTGGTGGTGCCCTGATCAAGGGCAATGATGTAGTTCTTATTCTGAAGGTCGGTCATGTCAATTGCCTTGGACGAAATAAGGAAGTCAGAAATCAGCCTGGGCCGCGAAGGGCAGGGGACCAGGCTGGCGCTTTCAGGAAATACGAGTCTTGCCGTTGACAGCCGTGTCAGGTGTTTCTTCAGCGATAGCCGGTGCGGCGCTCGGCAGGTGGCGAGCAATCAGCCCGCGATAGGCCGCAGCGCCCAGGCATGCGCCGACAATCGGAGCGAAAATCGGCACCAGGAAATAAGGAATATCGCGACCGCCAGTAAAGGCCATTTCACCCCAACCGGCGAAAAAGGTCATCAGCTTGGGACCGAAATCCCGTGCCGGGTTCATCGCAAAGCCAGTCAACGGACCCATGGCGCTGCCGATTACGGCGATCAGCAAACCGATCAGCAGGGGGGCCAGGGGGCCGCGTGGCAGGCCGTTGTTATCATCGGTCAGAGCCATGATCACGCCCATCAGGATGGCGGTGATGACCATCTCCACCAGGAATGCCTGGGCCGTGCTCAGCAGCGCATGGGGATAGGTGGAGAACACCGACGCCAATTCCAGGCTGGCTTGGGAGCCGCGGACCATGTGGTGAGTTTGTTCGTAATCGAAAAACAGATTGCTGTAGAGCGTGTACACCAGGGCGGCGGAGCAAAAGGCGCCGGCGACCTGGGCAAGAATATAGAAGGGCAGTTTGCGCTTTTCAAAATCGGCAAAGATGCACAGGGCGATACTGACCGCCGGGTTGAGGTGAGCCCCGGAAATACCGGCACTCAGGTAGATCGCCATGCTCACGCCGACCCCCCAGATGATACTGATTTCCCACAAGCCAAAGCTCGCACCCGCGACCTTGAGCGCGGCGACGCATCCTGTACCGAAGAAGATCAGCAGCGCGGTGCCCAGGAATTCGGCCATGCATTGGCTCGAAAGTGAAGGCTGTTGAAGAGCAGTTGTCATGGAAAACCTCAATTGTTGTTCTTGTCTTGCGCACGGCCTCAACGGGCAGTTGCACGATATTCACCACGAGAAGGATCCCCATCCTGGATCGCGGCTTACTGCGGAGTACCAGAGGATTATTCCTACGGTATTCGGAAACGAAAAAATATAGACAAGAATGACCGCTGTCAAAGGTCGAAAGTGAACCATTGGTCATTTCCGAACTATTGGTGTGGTGAATGATCATGGCCAAGGCACGTTGCTTTTGCGGTGATAGGTCTGTGCTAGAGCGTTTTAGGTAGGCTTGGCCTAGAATTGGCCATCAGTTTGCCCGCCCGGAGCCGCTATGACCCCTGCATTGGACCTGTTGAAAAAAGTTCGCGCCGAACATCGTGTGCATAGTTATGAACATGATCCCAAGGCAGCCTCGTATGGGCTGGAGGCCGCGGAAAAATTGAGCCTGGACCCGGCCCAGGTGTTCAAGACGCTGCTGGCGAGCAGTGAGAAGGGTGAATTGTTGGTGGCGGTTGTGCCGGTCGTCGGAAGTCTGGACTTGAAAGCCCTGGCTCATGCTGCGGGTGTGAAGAAAGTCGAAATGGCTGACCCGGCAGCGGCGCAGCGTTCCACGGGTTATCTGTTGGGCGGCATCAGCCCGCTGGGTCAGAAGAAGCGGCTGCGCACGTTTATCGATGAAACGGCGCAACCCTTTGCAACGATTTTTGTCAGCGCGGGCAGAAGAGGATTGGAAGTTGAATTGCCAGCGGCGGTGTTGGCTGAACACACCCAGGCCAAATTCGCACCGATCGGGCGGGCCTGATATTCATTCTTTGAAGTCTATGAGGATCAAATGTGGGAGCTGGCTTGCCTGCGATAGCATCAACGNAACAGATAACCCGAGTTGTCTGCATCGCAGGCAAGCCAGCTCCTACCTTCCGACCCGGTTTTATCAGTGAGCGACGCTGTGGCGGCGCACGCCTGACTCAACAGCAGGAATTTGCGCCGCTGTGCTGCCGGATGCCTGGAACACCACCAAATGCTCAGCCGCCACACGAATCCCCACCTCTGCGCCCACTTGGTGATCGGCATGGCTGGGGAAAATCGACTCCAGCTGAGCGCCGGTCGGCAGCTGTAACCGGTACAGCGTTGAGGCGCCGAGGAAGGTCTTGCCGACGATCCGGGCTTTCAACGCGCTGTCCGGCGCATACACGATATCGTCCGGGCGCAGCAGCACGTCCACCGCAGCGCCGGTCGGCAAGGTGTAGGCACGGTTGCCGCGCAGGTCGCCCAGTTCAGTGCTGACCGATTCGGGCGAGTTCAGCCGACCACGGATGAAATACCCTTGGCCGATGAAACTGGCGACGTAAGGCGTCTGCGGTTCGTGATAGAGGTTGTAGGGCGTGTCCCACTGCTCAAGGCGGCCTTCCTTGAAGACCCCGACGTGATCGCTGACGGCGAAGGCCTCTTCCTGATCATGGGTTACCAGGATCGCGCTGGTGCCGCGAGCCTTGAGGATGTCGCGCACTTCATGGCTGAGCTTGCGGCGCAGTTCGCCATCGAGGTTGGAAAAGGGTTCATCCAGCAACAGCAGTTGCGGCTCCGGCGCCAGGGCCCGGGCGAGAGCGACGCGTTGTTGCTGACCACCGGAAAGCTCATGGGGGAAGCGCTTGCCCAGGTTCTTCAAGTTGACCAGTTCCAGCAACTCGGCAACTACGCGCTCTTTTTGCGGGTGCTTGCGAATGCCAAAGGCGATGTTGTCAGCCACGCTCAGGTGCGGGAACAACGCGTAGTCCTGGAACACCATGCCGATACGACGTTTTTCCGGGGCGAGGGTGAAACCGGCACGGGAGATGACTTCGCCCGCCAGGCTGATTTCGCCTTCATGCACCGGCTCAAAGCCAGCAATCGCGCGCAGGGTAGTGGTCTTGCCACACCCTGAAGAGCCGAGCAGGCAACCGATATCGCCGGCGTTGAGGTGCAGGTTGAGGTTCTGCACGACGCGCTGGTCTTGATAGCCGCATGCCAGATTGCGCAGGTTCAGCAGTAATGACTGGCTCATGCGTGGTGGTACGACGGTGGTACGAGGAATTCGAGCAAGGCTTTTTGCGCATGCAGGCGGTTCTCGGCCTGATCCCACGCGACTGAGCGCGAATCGTCGAGCAGGTCCTGGCTGATTTCTTCGCCCCGGTGGGCGGGCAGGCAGTGCATGAACAGCACGTCTGGCGCGGCCAGGTCGAGCAACGCACGGGTCACCTGGAACGGCGCGAACTGGGCCAGGCGCTTGGCGGTTTCGTCTTCCTGGCCCATGGAGGTCCAGACGTCGGTGCTGACCAGGTGCGCGCCGACCACTGCGTCTTTCGGATCGCGCAGCAGTTGCACACGGCCATCGGCCTTGGCCATGAACTCGGCGCTGGGCTCGTAGCCTTCAGGGCAGGCGATGCGCAGGTGGAAGTCGAACTGGATCGCCGCTTCTATATAGCTGTTGCACATGTTGTTGCCATCGCCGATCCAGGCCACGGTCTTGCCTTGGATCGAGCCACGGTGCTCGAGGAAGGTTTGCATGTCGGCCAGCAACTGGCAGGGGTGCAGGTCATCGGACAGGCCGTTGATCACGGGCACACGGGAGTTGGCGGCAAATTCGGTCAAGGTGCTGTGGGCGAAGGTACGGATCATCACGGCATCGAGCATGCGCGACATCACGATGGCGCAATCGCTGATCGGCTCACCACGGCCCAGTTGGGTGTCGCGCGGTGACAGGAAGATGGCCTGGCCACCCAGCTGGATCATGCCGGCTTCGAACGACAGGCGTGTGCGGGTCGAGGACTTTTCGAAAATCATCCCGAGTACCCGGTTTTTCAACGGCTCAAACAGTACACCGCGGTTACGCAGGTCTTTAAGCTCAATGCCTCGACGGATCACGCTGACCAGCTCTTCGGGCGTGCAATCCATCAGGGAGAGAAAGTGCCTTGCGCTCATCATTAACTACCTTTTGCAACAGACCGCAGATACTCAAAGCCTTGTTTATTGCGACAACGGGCGAGACCTGCGGCGAAAGCCGCACGGGGCGACGAAATAGGGGAAGACGCGATATTGACATTAAATGTCGCGTTTTACCAATAGGGCTACGGCTTTAGGGGTGTTCAAGCAGGGCGCTGGCGCGCGTTTGAAGACGATTTCCTGACAGCAGCGAGCCATTTGTACACTGGCGTCCAGGCCTTTTGCAATGCGCGGGGGCGGCTTGGGCCAGGTCGCGTCGGTTTCAGCGCCTGCTGACAAGGTTTCTGAAACATTTGCTCATGTTTAGCCATGCCCTGGCCTATGCCCGTCGATTCACAACGCGAAGGTTGCTGGCGCGCCAAGTGGTCGCGGCCCATAGTTGAGTCAAAGCCCCTATAAAAGAGACTGGCCATGACCAAGACTCTCCACCACCGTGCCTGCCACCTGTGCGAAGCCATCTGCGGCCTCACCCTGGAAACCACCCAAGCCGAAGACGGTAGCCTGACGATCACCTCGATCAAGGGCGACCCTCTGGACAGTTTCAGTCGCGGCCACATCTGCCCCAAGGCCGTGGCCCTGCAGGACATCCAGAATGACCCAGACCGCCTGCACCAACCCATGCGGCGGGTGGGCAGCGAATGGCAGCCGATTGCCTGGGATGAAGCCTTTGCCCTGGTGGCCGAGCGGCTTGCGGGTATCCAGGCGCGGCATGGGCAGAACGCGGTGGCGGTGTATCAGGGCAACCCAAGCGTGCATAACTATGGGTTGATGACCCACAGCAACTACTTTCTAGGGCTGTTGAAGACGCGCAATCGTTTTTCCGCGACCTCGGTAGACCAACTGCCTCATCACCTCACCAGTCACCTGATGTACGGCCACGGCCTGTTGTTGCCCATACCCGATATCGACCAGACCGACTTCATGTTGATCCTCGGCGGCAACCCGCTGGCTTCCAATGGCAGCATCATGACCGTGCCCGATGTGGAGAAACGCCTCAAGGCCATCCAGGCGCGGGGCGGAAAAGTGGTGGTGGTCGACCCTCGGCGCAGCGAGACGGCAGCCATCGCGGACCAGCACGTGTTCGTACGCCCCGGCGGCGATGCGGCATTGTTGTTTGGGGTGCTCAACACTTTGTTCTCCGAAGGGCTGACACGCGACAGCCATTTGCCGGTGCAAGGCCTGGATGATGTACGCAAGGCGATTGCCAGCTTCGATGCCGAGGCTATGAGCCGCCAGTGTGCGGTGCCTGCCGAGCAGATTCGCCAGTTGGCCAGGGACTTCGCCGGCGCTGACAAGGCCGTTTGTTATGGCCGCATGGGGGTCTCGACCCAAGCGTTTGGCACGCTGTGCCATTGGCTGGTGCAACTGATCAACCTGGTGACCGGCAACCTGGACCGTGTCGGCGGCGCGCTCTGCACCAGCCCTGCGGTGGACCTGGTGGCCTCCACCAGCGGCGGCCATTTCAACCGCTGGCAGAGCCGCGTGTCCGGGCGGCCGGAGTACGGCGGAGAACTGCCGGTGTCAGCCCTGGCCGAAGAAATGCTGACCGAGGGTGAAGGGCAGATCCGCGCCCTGGTGACGGTGGCCGGCAACCCGGTACTGTCCACGCCTAACGGCCGCCAATTGGAACAAGCCCTGGACGGGTTGGAGTTCATGGTCAGCATCGACCTGTATATCAACGAGACCACGCGTTATGCCGACCTGATCCTGCCGTCCACCTCGGCGCTGGAAAACGATCACTACGACACCACCTTCAATCTGTTCGCGGTACGCAATGTCACACGCTTCAATCGCGCCATCCTGCCCAAGCCTGAGGGTGCGTTGCATGACTGGGAGATCTTTGTCGGCCTGGCCAAGGCGTTTGCGGCGCACACTGGCGCGGTGCTCAAGCCCACCCTGCCACCGGCACAGATGATCGACTTTGGCCTGCGTGCGGGTGCCTATGGTGACGCATCCAGTCATAAACTGTCGGTGGCCATGCTGGCGGATCATCCCCATGGCGTCGACCTGGGGCCGCTCAAGCCCAACCTCGTGGCACGTTTGAAAACCGCGGATGGCAAGGTGCAAGCGGCACCGGCCGTGATCCTGGCAGACCTGGCGCGTTTCGCCGCGCAGCCGGTGCCGGTGGCCGACGAACTGCTATTGATTGGCAGGCGGCATGTGCGCAGCAATAATTCCTGGATGCATAACTATCACCGACTGGTGAAGGGTAAGCCACGCCATCAACTACTGATGCACCCCGATGATCTGGCTAGCCGTCAGTTGAGCGATGGCCAGCGGGTGCGGGTGAGTTCGCGTATCGGTATGGTCGAGGTGGAAGTAGCGGCCAGCACGGACATGATGCCGGGTGTGGTCAGCCTGCCTCACGGCTGGGGCCACGGTCGTCCGGGCGTGCAGATGAGCATCGCGAGCAGCCAGCCGGGGGCGAGTGCCAATGACTTGACCGACGAGCGGCAATTGGACGAGTTGTCGGGTAATGCGGCGCTCAACGGCGTACCGGTGAAGGTGGCGGCGGCCTGAGCATCCTGCTGGATTTTTGCGTTACAATGCGCCACCGTGCCGACCCGTGAGTCGCAAAGTTCCTGCAGAGGTGTTCCATGGATATCATCGAAACGATCAAAGAGCAGATTGCCAACAACACCATTCTGCTTTACATGAAGGGCGCACCTAACGCGCCTCAGTGCGGTTTCTCCGCAAAAGCGTCCCAGGCTGTGATGGCATGTGGCGAGAAGTTCGCTTACGTGGATATCCTGCAAAACCCTGAAATCCGCGCCAACCTGCCAAAGTACGCCAACTGGCCGACTTTCCCGCAGTTGTGGGTAGCCGGTGAGCTGGTTGGCGGTAGCGACATCATCACTGAAATGGCAGCTGATGGCTCGCTGCAAGCGCTGATCAAAGACGCAGCGCAAAAAGCAGCAGTCAAGACTGACGCCTAATTGGCGAGCAATAAAAAGCCCCGCTTCTCTGGTGAGAGCGGGGCTTTTTTGTGCCTGAACGCTACGGGTTATTCACCCATCTGCGATTGCAGGTAATTCTCCAGGCTGACCTTGTCGATCAGGCCCAACTGGGTTTCAAGCCAGTCGATATGCTCTTCCTGATCTTCCAGGATATCTTCCAACAGTTCACGGCTGCCGAAATCGCCCTTGGTTTCGCAGTGAGCGATACCAGCCTTCAGGTCGCTGTGGCTCTTGCGCTCAAAGCCCAGGTCGCTGCTGATCATTTCCTGGGTGTGCTCGCCGATGTTCAGCTTGCCCAGGTCCTGCACGTTCGGCAGGCCTTCCAGGAACAGGATGCGCTTGATCAGCGCGTCGGCGTCCTTCATGGCCTTGATCGATTCTTTGTATTCACGCTTGCCGAGCTTTTCCAGGCCCCAGTCATCGTACATGCGCGCATGCAGGAAGTACTGATTGATCGCGACCAGTTCATTGGCAAGGATTTTGTTGAGTTGCTGGATGACTGAGATGTCGCCTTTCATGACTGGGGTCCTGCCCTGTAATAGCTGTGTATAGGGCGGAGTCTGAGCGGTGAAAATCCTAGTGTCAAACCTAAGTTATTGAATAATAAATGAAAATTAATCGGAATAAGAATGTTTGTGTTCCGCGTCTTGGCGCTAACTAATTGAATTACAGGCATAAAAAAACCGGACACAAGGTCCGGCTCTTTAAAACATGCCTATCAGGCGTGTGTAAATTCTGTCGAGTAGGGGAGTGCGGCCTGGGCTGTTTGCAGCTGCGTCAGGGTTTCCCGTACCACTTGCTTGGCCAGGCAAGCACATTTGCCGCACTGGCTGGCAACGCCGGTGGTTTCACGCACTTCTTTGTAGCTGCAGCAACCTTCATAGATTGCTTCGCGGATTTGTCCGTCGGTGACGCCAGTGCAGAGGCAGACATACATAAGTGAGAACCGTCGCGGGTTTATGGCTTAAGTGCGATGGATCTTAATGTTAACGAGAATGATTGTCAAAATAGTTTCAGCAGCAATCCGGGGGGAATTGCCCGTGCGCTGACGAACGGTTTTTTCGGTGTATGATGGTCGGTCTTCACGAAGCGTGATTGCGTCATATTTCTGTCTGTTTCCACAGGCAGACTCGACCGGTCCTTTTACTTCAATCGTCACCCCTATATCAGGAGATATCCAATGAGCGTACTCGTCGGTAAACAAGCCCCGGATTTCGACGTACCAGCCGTCCTCGGCAATGGCGAAATCGTAGACAGCTTCAAGCTGTCTGAAGCCATCAAAGGCAAATACGGCCTGGTGTTCTTCTACCCGCTGGACTTCACCTTCGTCTGCCCTTCAGAGCTGATCGCCCTGGACCACCGCATGGACGATTTCAAAGCGCGCAATGTTGAAGTGGTCGCGGTTTCCATCGACTCCCATTTCACCCACAACGCCTGGCGCAACACCGCCATCAACGACGGCGGCATCGGCAAAGTCAAATACACCATGGCTGCCGACATGAAGCACGACATCGCCAAGGCCTACGACGTTGAGTCCGAAGGCGGCGTGGCGTTCCGTGGCGCGTTCCTGATCGACGACAAGGGCGTTGTGCGCTCGCAGATCATCAACGACCTGCCGCTGGGCCGTAACATGGAAGAGCTGATCCGCCTGGTCGACGCGCTGCAATTCCACGAAGAGCACGGCGAAGTCTGCCCTGCCAACTGGAAAAAAGGCGACAAAGGCATGAACGCTTCGCCTGAAGGCGTAGCGGCTTACCTGACCGAGAACGCTGGCAAGCTGTAAGCCAACGTCACGGTACAAAAAAAACCGGCCTGAAAAGGCCGGTTTTTTTATGCGCGGGATTTGCCTTCAGTCGTTGAAGTCTTCCCAGCCGCCCATCTGTTTCCACCGATTGACGATGCCGCAGAACAGCTCGGCGGTCTTCTCGGTGTCGTAGCGGGCCGAGTGGGCTTCACGCCCGTCAAAGTCGATACCGGCCGCCTGGCAGGCTTTGGCCAGAACGGTCTGACCGTAGGCCAGGCCGGCAAGCGTTGCGGTGTCGAAACTGGAGAACGGATGAAAAGGGTTGCGCTTCATGTCCAGCCGCGCCACGGCGGCGTTCAGGAAGCCCAGGTCGAAACTGCTGTTGTGGCCGACCAGGATCGCACGTTTGCAGCCATTGGCCTTCAACGCCTTGCGCACGCCACGGAAGATATCGGTCAGCGCCGCTTCTTCACTTACCGCCATACGCAGTGGGTGGTCGAGCTTGATCCCGGTGAATTCCAGGGCAGCGGCTTCGATATTGGCGCCTTCAAACGGCTCGACGCGGAAGAAATGGGTGTGTTCCGGGTACACAAAGCCCTGTTCGTCCATGCCGATGGTGGTTGCGGCGATTTCCAGCAAGGCGTCGGTGGCGCAGTTGAAACCACCGGTTTCTACGTCGATGACAACCGGAAGATAACCGCGAAAACGCTCGGCCATCGGATGGCGCGAGCCGCCACCGCCGTGCTCTTGTTCGTCGTCGTAATGGTCTTCACTCACTTGCTTTCCTCCAGCAGGCGCCAGCGCAGTGTTTCACCGGCGCGCAGCGGGATAACGGTCAGCTCGCCAAACGGCAGGCTGGCAGGGGCGGTCCAGTCTTCACGGACCAGGGTAATGCGTTCGGTATTCGCCGGCAGGCCGTAGAAACGCGGGCCGTTGAGGCTGGCGAAACCTTCGAGTTTGTCCAGCGCGTTACGCTGTTCGAAAGCTTCGGCGTACAACTCGATGGCGGCAAACGCGGTGTAGCAGCCGGCGCAGCCGCATGCGGCTTCCTTGGCGTGCTGGGCATGTGGCGCAGAGTCGGTGCCGAGGAAGAACTTCGGGCTGCCGCTGGTGGCGGCATCCAGCAGTGCCACCTGGTGGGTATTGCGCTTGAGGATAGGCAGGCAATAGAAATGCGGCCGAATCCCGCCCACCAGCATGTGGTTGCGGTTGTAGAGCAGGTGATGAGCGGTGATGGTCGCGCCAACGTTGGCCGACGCTTCGCTGACGAACTGCACCGCATCGGCGGTGGTGATGTGTTCAAACACCACTTTGAGCGTAGGGAACAACTCGACCACACGACGCATGTGTTCATCGATGAAGATTTTTTCGCGATCGAACACATCCACGTCGCCACGGGTGACTTCCCCGTGGATCAGCAATGGCATGCCGACCTCCGCCATGGCTTCGATCGCCGGCAGGATCTTGTCGATACTGGTTACACCGGAATCGGAGTTGGTGGTCGCACCTGCCGGGTACAGCTTGGCGGCGTGCACATAACCGCTGGCCTTGGCTTCACGAATTTCTTCAGGCTGGGTGCGGTCGGTCAGGTAGAGCACCATCAACGGTTCGAAGCGGCTGCCGGCCGGTCGTGCAGCGAGGATGCGCTGGCGATAGGCGTCGGCTTCTGCGGCATTGCGCACCGGAGGTACCAGGTTAGGCATGATGATGGCACGGCCAAACGTGCGGGCCACATCGGCCACGGTTTGGGGTAACGCAGCACCATCGCGAAGATGAATATGCCAGTCGTCGGGACGCAGCAGGGTCAGGCGGTCGGACATTGGGGATTCCAGGCGGGTCAATCTGGTGGGAATGCTACCGGAAAAGACTCTTGCAGGCACTCGCTATCAAGTTTTGCCGGATGCTACCGATATCTCCGGGTATGCCTTAACGATGTATGACGCTTTGAAGTGTTGTAGAAACCAGTGGAGCCTCCCGTGCGCCAGTATTATCTAGCCCTGCTCAGTGTGTTCGCCAGCCTGCCTGCGGCGGCCCTCACGTTCCAGACACGTCTGGAGAATATTGAGTGGAAGGTAGAGGGCGATCAGTTCGAGTGCCGCCTGACCCAGCCGATCACCGATTTCGGTTCCGGTGAGTTCGTGCGCCGGGCCGGCGAGCAGGCAACGTTTCGTCTGAAAACCTATGGCGGCACCCTCGGCGCCGGCTCGGCAACCTTATTGGCCGCGGCCGCGCCGTGGCAGCCGGGCCGAGGTGATATCAACCTTGGGGCCGTGCGTGTCGGCAGCGGCGACGTCCTGTTCAATAGCTCCCAGGCCCAGGCCGGCCGCCTGTTCACGGGTTTGCTTGAAGGGCGCAGCCCGACCGTGCGGCATTACGGGCGTCAAGGCGGCTACTCGGAAATTCGCCTGCTGCCTGTGAAGTTCAACAAGGCGTACAACGATTATCAGGTGTGCACCACCAAGCTGCTGCCCATGAATTACGACCAGGTCAAACAGACTGAAGTGGGCTTCCCCGGTGGTGGTATTGAGCTGGACGCGGCGGCCAAGAAGAAGTTGTCGGTGATCCTGGCATTCATGAAAGCCGATCCCACGGTCAATCATGTCGAGTTGAACGGTCATTCCGATAACAGTGGCAATCGCCTGACCAACCGTGACGTCTCACGGCGCCGCGCCCTGGCGGTGATGGACTACTTCAAGGCCAACGGCATCCAGGAATCGCAAATCACGATGCGCTTCCATGGCGAAAGCTACCCCTTGGCGCCCAACACTAATGCCGCCAACCGTGCGCGTAACCGCCGTGTAAATATTCAGCTTGAGCGGGTGGCTGCCCCAGAGAAACCGGCGCCTCAGGCCACTGCGCCGAGCAACCCGGCGGCTACCTCATAAGAGGCGACCATCGGTCGCCCACTCGACATAATCTGTCGCTTTATCTTCATTTGCTGTCGCGCCCCTGTAATTTCACGGTTTTGATCGGTAGAATCGTCGCCTTTCCGTACAACCCCGTGGAGTGATGGCATGGCCGACGTAAACAAGGTCGTTCTCGCGTATTCCGGCGGCCTGGACACTTCGGTGATCCTCAAGTGGCTGCAGGATACTTATAACTGTGAAGTGGTGACCTTCACCGCTGACCTGGGTCAGGGTGAAGAGGTCGAACCTGCACGTGCCAAGGCGCAAGCCATGGGCGTGAAAGAGATCTACATTGACGACCTGCGCGAAGAGTTCGTCCGCGATTTCGTTTTTCCGATGTTTCGCGCCAACACTGTCTACGAAGGTGAGTACCTGCTGGGTACCTCCATCGCACGTCCGCTGATCGCCAAGCGCCTGATCGAGATCGCCAACGAAACGGGCGCCGACGCCATTTCTCACGGCGCCACCGGCAAGGGCAACGACCAGGTACGTTTCGAACTGGGTGCCTACGCACTCAAGCCAGGCGTTAAAGTCATTGCGCCGTGGCGTGAATGGGACCTGCTGTCCCGTGAAAAGCTGATGGATTACGCTGAAAAGCACGCTATTCCAATCGAGCGCCATGGCAAGAAGAAGTCGCCGTACTCAATGGACGCCAACCTGCTGCACATTTCCTATGAAGGCGGCGTGCTGGAAGACACCTGGACCGAGCACGAAGAAGATATGTGGAAATGGACGGTCTCCCCGGAGAACGCTCCAGACAAGGCGCAGTACCTGGAACTGACTTACCGCAACGGCGACATCGTTGCGCTGGACGGCGTTGAAATGACCCCGGCCACCGTACTGGCGACCCTGAACCGTATCGGCGGTCAGCATGGTATCGGCCGTCTCGACATCGTCGAGAACCGTTATGTGGGCATGAAGTCTCGCGGTTGCTACGAAACCCCGGGCGGCACCATCATGCTGCGTGCCCACCGCGCCATCGAGTCCATCACCCTGGACCGTGAAGTCGCCCACCTTAAAGACGAGCTGATGCCCAAGTATGCCAGCCTGATCTACACCGGTTACTGGTGGAGCCCTGAGCGTCTGATGCTGCAACAGATGATCGACGCTTCCCAGGCCCACGTGAACGGTGTCGTGCGCCTGAAGCTGTACAAGGGCAACGTGATCGTCACCGGCCGCAAGTCCGATGAGTCGCTGTTCGACTCCAACATCGCCACCTTCGAAGAAGACGGCGGCGCCTACAATCAGGCGGACGCGGCAGGCTTCATCAAGTTGAACGCACTGCGCATGCGCATTGCTGCCAACAAGGGCCGCTCGTTGTTCTGAACCGTGCGCCCGTCGTGAAAAATGGCCCCTTTTGCAAGGGGTCATTTTTTTTGCCTGGATTTTAGATGCGGCGCTGTTTATTAGCGTTTAGCGTGTGTTTAAGGATTTTTCCGTAACTTGCGCAATTATTATCCAGTTTATCTTTATGTTTTTAAGGTTGAATGATTTTTTACATCTGAGGAGGAACTATGTCTGACAGAAAATTCACTCATGTAGCTGCAATGGATATGTGAGTTGTTGAATTTTCTGTAGGAATTATGGAAGTGTCGAAATATGTTAAATGGAACTAATGCGGATAGTTTTTTCGGGGCGGTTTGCTGGCGCCATTGCGACAAACAAGGGGTATTTCCTGAAAGACTTGTGCGGCACGTTTACTTTCACTGGCTGATGGTCATGATCTTTCACTCAAAATATGTACGCGTCGAGAAAGGTCTGAAAGCAACCATAAAGCTCTATGCATCTAAGTTGGCGAATTTTTGTAGGCTAATTCCTATCTTCTTGTGGGTTGGGTCTCTGCCTGCTCTTGCTCGGGGGGGAATGCTATGCCAACTAGTAATCGACTAGGCTATTGTGTTTGCTCTAAATAATTCGAACAGCGAAATTGGACTTTCTCATGAATAAAGTGCTGATCGTGGATGATCATCCCGTCATTCGTCTTGCTGTGCGCATGCTAATGGAGCGTCATGGTTATGAGGTCGTTGCCGAGACTGATAACGGTGTCGATGCGTTGCAACTTGCACGGGAACATATGCCGGATATTGTGATACTGGATATCGGAATCCCCAAGCTCGACGGTCTGGAAGTTATTTGTCGGCTGGCTTCGACCAAGCAAGCCGTCTCGTTCAAGGTGCTGGTGCTGACGTCCCAGGCGCCTGGCCATTTTTCCATGCGCTGCATGCAGGCGGGTGCCGCCGGCTATGTGTGCAAGCAGCAGGATCTGACAGAGTTGCTCAGTGCCATCAAGGCGGTGCTTTCCGGCTATAGCTATTTCCCGAACCAGGCGCTCAACTCAGTGCGGTCAACCATGGGCAATGCCAGTGAAGCCGACATGGTCGAACGCTTATCGGGACGGGAGATGATGGTGCTGCAGCAACTGGCCCGTGGCAAAACCAACAAGGAAATTGCCGATGGCATGTTCCTCAGCAACAAAACCGTCAGTACCTACAAGACGCGCTTGCTGCTCAAGCTCAATGCCAGGTCCCTCGTGGACCTGATCGAACTGGCCCAGCGCAACGGCTTGGTCTAGGAGGATATTGCCCCCCTTGAATACCCGTGTAACCGGCAGAAAAAAGCCTCCGGCAGGGAGGCTTCCGGCCGTCAACGGCTCGATCAGAGATCGAAGTCGTAATCGGCCAGCTGTTTTTGCAAGCGTCGCTCTTCCAGAAGATTGTCGATAGTGCGGCGTTTGCTTAAATTGGTCTTGGCCACCTCTGCCACAGGTGCCTCTACCACATCGTCATCCGACTCAACGAGGTCGTCTTCCACTTCCAGTTGTTCGTTGCCAGCGCTCATAAGGTCAACTCCAGGCTAAGACTGCCGTTGGGGCTCCTTATAGCGATAATCCGCGAACGGGTAAAAAAGATTTTTTCAATCGTCTGATCACAAAAACCAATGATCGCTCAATCGTCGGAGGTCTTGTCCTTGTATTCGCACAAGTCTTCGATACGGCAGCTGCCGCAGCGCGGCTTGCGGGCCTGGCAAACGTAGCGTCCGTGCAGGATCAGCCAATGGTGGGAGTCGAGCAGATAGGGCTTGGGCACGAACTTCATCAATTGCTTTTCCACCTCAACCACATTCTTGCCCCGTGCAATGCCGGTTCGGTTGCTGACGCGGAAAATGTGCGTGTCCACCGCCATGGTCAACTGCCGAAACGCCGTATTGAGCACCACGTTTGCCGTTTTGCGGCCCACGCCAGGCAAGGCTTCGAGGGCTTCGCGGGTTTGTGGTACCTCGCCTCCATGCAGCTCCAACAGCAGGCGGCACGTTTCGATCACATTCTTGGCCTTGCTGTTATACAGGCCGATGGTCTTGATGTATTCGGACAGGCCTTCCACACCCAGAGCGTAAATCGCGGCGGGTGTATTGGCCACGGGGTACAACTTCGCCGTGGCCTTGTTAACGCCGACGTCCGTGGATTGAGCCGAAAGAATCACCGCAATCAGTAATTCGAACGGTGAGGAGTAGGCCAGTTCGGTTTTCGGTTCCGGATTGTCTTCGTGAAACCTGCGGAAGATTTCCAGGCGTTTTGCGGCATTCATAGGGACAGACGTTTCCTTGCAGGCGGTCGGCGTGATGTTAGTAATACACAGCGCAGTGGGTCAGCCGTTGGCCTCGGCATCTTGCAGCGTTTGCTCGGCGTCATTCAATGCAGCTTTCAAGGTTGCCAATTGATGCTCGTCAGCATGGTGATCCTGAGCCTTTTTCAACGCTGCACGGCGCATGGCCAGCTGGATTTTTGCGCGCTTGAACTCGGCGCTTTTAGTGGTCGTCTTTGGTGGCTGCGGTGAGCTGTTGGCCTCCAGTGCGGCAAGCGCCTGCTCGGATGCCTCGAACTGTCGCTGCAGCATAATCAATTGCGACTGTTGCTCAAAGGTCGGCGGATGCCCAAACGCTTTCAAGGATTTGTGCAACTGAGCGCGACTCATGGCGACGCTGCTTTTGGCCTGCTTGATCGCAGCGTCCTGAGCGGCCTGAGTGTTATCGACCGGTGCAACCTCCATCGGCGCTGCGCGCTTGGCTCGTGCCAGGCGTTCGGCGAGCTTGCAGGCTTCTTCACGTTGCAGGCGGGCGTTACGTTGTTCGAAGCGTCGCCGCGCCCGGTTGCGTTTGAGGTCGCGTGCACGCCGTTCATCATCGTTGCTGGCCAAGTCACCGACGATAGGCACAACGTCAGCAAGCGGGCGCATCTCGATACAGTCGACAGGGCAGGGCGCAACACACAGGTCGCAACCGGTGCACTCGTCGACAATCACGGTGTGCATCAACTTGGCGGCACCCACAATGGCGTCCACCGGGCAGGCCTGGATACATTTGGTACAGCCGATGCATTCGGCCTCGCGGATATAGGCGACTTGCGCAGGCGCATCTCCACGGCTGGTGTCCAGCTCCAGTACCGGCAGGCGCAGCAGTTGCGCGAGCCCCTCAATGGTTTCCTGCCCACCGGGCGGGCACTTGTTGATGGCTTCGCCTTTAGCGATGCCTTCTGAGTAAGGCTTGCAACCCGGGTGCCCGCACTTGCCGCATTGAGTCTGCGGCAGCAGCGCGTCGATACGTTGAATGAGGTTCATGCTGTGATCATAGCGTGGACGCCCGGCCCAGGGAGGAGGGCAAGCTGAGAAGCCCCGCCGTTAGCAACAGCGGGGCATTTTGCAGAGGTTACTTGATGCGTTGACCCGGCTTGGCACCGCTGTCCGGGCTCAGCAGGTAGATTTCTTCGCCGCCAGGGCCCGCAGCCATCACCATGCCTTCGGAAATGCCGAACTTCATTTTCCGTGGCTTGAGGTTGGCGATCATCATGGTCAGGCGGCCATCGAGCTTGGACGGGTCCGGGTAAGCGCTCTTGATGCCGGAAAACACGTTGCGCTGCTCGTCGCCGATATCCAGCGTCAGGCGCAGCAGCTTGTCGGCACCTTCCACGGCTTCGGCCTTGATGATCAGCGCCACGCGCAGATCCACGGCGGCAAAGGCGTCGAAATCGATTTCCGGGGAAATCGGGTCCTTGGCCAGCTCGCCATTGCCCGCCGGGGTGGATTGGCCGGTATCAGTCTGGCTGGCGACCAGGTCTTCTTTCGAAGCGTCGGTCATTGCCTGGACTTTCACCGGGTCAATTCGGGTCATCAAGGGCTTGAACGCGTTCAACTGATGATTGCCGAGCAAGGTGGTGTGATCGTTCCAGCTCAACGGCGGTACGTTGAGGAACGCCTCGGCATCGGCGGCCAGCAATGGCAGCACCGGCTTGAGGAAGATCACCAACTGACGGAACAGGTTGACTCCGGTGGCGCAGATCGCCTGGACTTCAGCTTCCTTGCCTTCCTGCTTGTTCAGTGACCACGGCGCCTTGTCGGCGATCCAGGCGTTGGCGCGGTCGGCCAGGCCCATGATCTCGCGCATGGCGCGGGCAAAGTCGCGGGCTTCATAAGCGTCGGCGATGCTCGGCGCGGCGGCCAGGAAGGCGTCGGTCAGTTCCGGTGCGGCGTTCTCGGCTACCAGTACACCGGCGTTGCCCTTGTGGATAAACCCGGCGCAACGGCTGGCGATGTTGACGACTTTACCCACCAGGTCCGAGTTGACCTTCTGTACGAAGTCTTCCAGATTCAGGTCCAGGTCGTCGACGCCACGGCCCAGCTTGGACGCGTAGTAATAGCGCAGGTATTCCGGCGACAGGTGGTCCAGGTAGGTGCGCGCCTTGATAAAGGTGCCACGGGACTTGGACATTTTCTGGCCGTTGACCGTCAGGTAGCCGTGCACGGCAATACCGGTCGGCTTGCGATAGCCCGAGCCTTCAAGCATCGCTGGCCAGAACAGCGCGTGGAAGTTGACGATGTCCTTGCCGATGAAGTGGTACAGCTCGGCGGTGGAGTCCTTGCCCCAGAACGCGTCGAAGTCCAGCTCCGGGGTGCGGTCGCACAGGTTCTTGAAGCTGGCCATGTAGCCGATCGGCGCGTCCAGCCATACATAGAAGTACTTGCCCGGCTCGCCCGGGATCTCGAAGCCGAAGTACGGCGCGTCGCGGGAGATGTCCCACTGCTGCAGGCCACTGTCGAGCCATTCGGAGAGTTTGTTGGCCACGGCGTCCTGCAAGGTGCCGCTGCGCGTCCAGGTTTGCAGCATTTGCTGGAAATCCGGGAGCTTGAAGAAGAAGTGCTGCGAGTCCTTGAGCACCGGAGTGGCGCCGGAGATCGCTGACTTGGGATCCTTCAAGTCGGTCGGTGCGTAGGTCGCGCCGCATTTTTCGCAGTTGTCGCCGTACTGGTCTTCGGTGCCGCATTTCGGGCAGGTGCCCTTGATGAAACGGTCGGCCAGGAACATCTTCTTTTCCGGGTCGAAATACTGGGTCACCGAACGTTGGTCGATGTGCCCGGCTTCCTTCAACCGCAGGTAGATCTGGCTCGACAGCTCGCGGTTTTCGTCCGAGTGGGTCGAATGGAAGTTATCGAAGTCCACCAGGAACTCGGCAAAGTCGGCGCTGTGTTCAGCCTGCACATTGGCGATCAGTTGTTCCGGGGTGATGCCTTCCTTTTCGGCGCGCAACATGATGGCCGAACCGTGGGCGTCGTCCGCGCAGACATAAATGCATTGATTGCCGCGATGCTTCTGGAAGCGCACCCACATATCGGTCTGGATGTACTCAAGCATATGGCCAAGATGGATCGAACCATTGGCATAGGGCAGGGCGCTGGTAACGAGGATCTTGCGTGGCTCGGACATGGGGCTCGGCTACTTGATGAAACGGAGGTCGGCCACTATAAAGCGCCGGGAAATTTATTTCACCCCGTGACGCTGTTTCAGTATCTTGCGCACCTTCGAAAGCATGCCGCTCGGCGGCTGGAACGGTTAGGATAGCCGCCTGTTTCAGTCAGTCTTTTTTCGGGAGTAGCCCATGAGCGCCGTCAATCGCGCAGCGGTGGAAGCCGTTCTTCGCCAGTACACCGACCCTTATTTGAACCAGGACCCGGTCAGTGCCGGTTGTGTGCGTGCCATCGAGGTCCAGGGCGACCAGGTGTCGGTGCAGTTGCAACTGGGTTATGCCGCGGGTTTGTTCAAAAGCGGTTGGGCGCAGATGTTGCAAATGGCCATCGAGGGCCTGGACGGCGTGGGTTCGGCCAAGGTCGATATCCAATGTGTGATCGCGCCGCACAAGGCCCAGGCGCAGATCCCGGGCCTGGCCAACGTCAAGAACGTGGTGGCGGTGGCGTCCGGCAAGGGCGGTGTGGGTAAATCGACCACGGCGGCCAACCTGGCCCTGGCCCTGGCGCGGGAAGGTGCGCGCGTGGGCATCCTCGATGCCGACATCTACGGGCCGAGCCAGGGCGTGATGTTCGGCATCGCCGAAGGCACGCGGCCGAAGGTGAAGGATCAAAAATGGTTTGTGCCCATCGAGTCGCTGGGTGTGGAAGTGATGTCCATGGCGTTTCTCACCGATGACAACACGCCGATGGTCTGGCGCGGGCCGATGGTCTCCGGTGCGTTGCTGCAACTGGTCACACAAACGGCTTGGGGCGACCTCGACTACCTGGTGATCGACATGCCGCCAGGCACCGGCGACATTCAGTTGACCCTTGCGCAGAAAGTTCCGGTGGCCGGTGCAGTGATTGTCACCACGCCTCAGGACCTGGCGCTGCTCGACGCCAGGAAAGGTGTGGAGATGTTCCGCAAGGTCAACATTCCGGTGCTGGGTGTTGTGGAAAACATGGCGGTGCACATCTGTTCCAACTGCGGGCATGCCGAGCATCTGTTCGGTGAAGGTGGGGGCGAGAAGCTCGCTACCCAGTATGGCGTTGAACTGTTGGCATCGTTGCCATTGGCGATGGAGATTCGCGAGCAGGCCGATGGTGGCAAACCTACCGTAGCGGCAGAGGCTGATGGGCAGATCGCGATGATCTATCAGGAATTGGCCCGTCACGTCGGTGCGCGGATTGTTTTGCAGGAAGCGACGACGCCGGCGATGCCGACCATTACCGTGAGCGACGATTGATTAGGCTTTAACGGTTACGCGAAAAGCCTGACGATCCGTGGTGCTCTCAGGTTTTTCGCGAGCGATTTCGCTCCTACAGGTGGGGCGCCAATAGGGCTTGCTGCTACTTTGCGTAATGCGCGTGTAAGCATTCGCTTACTTTTCCGTAAGTGTTTGGTTTTTTTAGCGGTTACGTACGTCTTGAATCGACGAAGCTATTATCTAACCTTTTGAAAAATAAAGATTATTTTAATTCTGGCGAGCGAAAAAGTTTGTCAGCCCGCCGTGGGGATCGCGTTGAACTTCTCTGGGAACGCTCTAACATCAGCCCTGTGTCCACGGATTGGCACAGCCATCAAGGAACGATGGTTTGAAGGAACGTCGCAGGATGCGATTCATCAGGATGATGAAAAGGAATACAGGGACTAGGGAAAAAATGTGGGCGGGTCATACCGCCCCTTTTTTTTGCCTGTAGAAAAGTGAATGCAGGCACCCGAACGCAAAAAAGGCCCTCAAGGGGCCTTTTTTTGTTGGGCAGCGGCGCTTTAGCGCTCTAGTTGCTCAATTTTGTTGGGCTTGCCATCCCATTCAGCGGCATCCGGCATCGGATCTTTGCGCTCGGTGA
This sequence comes from Pseudomonas sp. 22072, assembly GCF_052046095.1. Taxonomy (NCBI): domain Bacteria; kingdom Pseudomonadati; phylum Pseudomonadota; class Gammaproteobacteria; order Pseudomonadales; family Pseudomonadaceae; genus Pseudomonas; species Pseudomonas sp. 22072. The sequence continues at coordinate 94,244 of NZ_JBQEQE010000005.1, read as the reverse complement.
TGTTTGGCCACACTTCGGCCAGCTCGACGTTCAATTGAATGAATTGCTCCATGCCCGCAGGCACTTCGTCCTCGGAGAAAATCGCGACGGCCGGGCATTCTGGTTCACACAGGGCGCAGTCGATGCACTCATCCGGGTGGATAACCAGGAAATTCGGGCCTTCGTAGAAGCAGTCCACCGGACAGACTTCTACGCAGTCGGTGTACTTGCACTTGATGCAGTTGTCGGTGACGACGAAGGTCATTTCTAATTTTCTCCTCAGGCGGCGGCAGCGAAACCCCTTGTGGTGGGGTTCGCGAGGTTTGAGAGCGATAGTCTGCGGACCAGGCTAAAAGCCCGCAGCATCCCAAACCGCGCGAGATTCTATCAGCTTGCAAGCGTCTGCGTTATATCCGAGTCTTCAGTGCATATAACATTTCGAGCGCTTTACGCGGCGTCAAGTCATCCAGGTCAAGTTTTGCCAACTCATCCAGCACTGGATGGGGCAAACTGGCGAACATATCGCTCTGGTGCGGCGCGGCAGGTTTCTTGCTGGCCTTGGCAGGGCTGGCGACCACGGTTTCATGGGGCAGCGCCGTTGTTTCCAGGCGGCTGAGGTGTTCGCGGGCACGGGTGATCACCTCGTTCGGCACACCGGCCAACTGCGCCACAGCCAGACCATAACTCTGGCTCGCCGGCCCTGGCAGCACATGGTGCAGGAACACGATGCGCTCGTTGTGCTCGGTGGCATTGAGATGCACGTTGGCCACCAGCGGCTCGCTTTCCGGCAACACCGTCAGCTCGAAGTAGTGCGTGGCGAACAGCGTGTACGCACGCAGATGCGCCAAGCGTTCGGCCGCGGCCCAGGCCAGGGACAGGCCGTCGAAGGTGCTGGTGCCGCGGCCCACTTCGTCCATCAGCACCAGGCTGCGTTCGGTGGCGTTGTGCAGAATGTTGGCGGTTTCGCTCATTTCCACCATAAAGGTCGAACGGCCGCCGGCCAGGTCATCGCTGGAGCCGATCCGCGTGAAAATGCGGTCTACCAGGGACAATTCGCAACTGGCTGCCGGTACGAAGCTGCCGATATGCGCCAACAACACGATAAGCGCGGTCTGGCGCATGTAAGTGGATTTACCACCCATGTTCGGACCGGTGATCACCAACATGCGGGTATCGTCGTCCAGCGACAGGTCATTGGCGACGAACGGCGTGGTCAGCACCTGCTCTACCACCGGGTGACGACCTTGCACGATACGCATGCACGGTTCGCTGACAAACCGTGGGCAATTGAGGTCCAGGTTCAGCGCACGTTCGGCGAGGTTGCTCAATACATCCAGCTCCGCCAGGGCGGCGGCGGTGTCTTGCAACGGCGCCAGGCGGCTGATCAAGTCCTCGAGCAAGGCTTCGTAGAGCATTTTTTCCCGCGCCAGGGCGCGGCTTTTGGCTGACAGCGCCTTGTCTTCGAACTCTTTGAGCTCAGGGGTGATAAAACGCTCGGCGCCTTTGAGGGTCTGGCGACGTTGATAGTCGATAGGCGCCGACTCGGCCTGCTTGCTCGGCAGCTCGATAAAGTAACCATGCACGCGGTTGTAGCCGACCTTCAGGTTGGCCAGGCCCGTACGGGCTTTTTCGCGGGCTTCCAGGTCGATCAGGAACTGCCCGGCGTTTTCGCTCAGGGATTGCAGCTCATCCAGCTCGCTGTCGTAGCCGGTTTTCAACACGCCGCCGTCACGAATGATCGCCGGCGGGTTGTCGATAATGGCCTTTTCCAGCAGCGCCGCGAGGTCCGGGTAAGTGCCAGCGGTGACGGCAAGCTGTTGCAGGTGCGGCGTGTCCAGTTCGGTCATCGCGACTTGCAGCTGCGGCAGGGCGCTCAAGGCATCGCGCAGGCGCGCCAAGTCGCGGGGCCGCGCATTGCGCAGGCCGATCCGCGCCAGGATGCGCTCGATATCGCCAATCTCTTTCAGTTGCGGCTGCAGTTTTTCAAAGCGATAGCCGTCGAGCAGGCAGGTAATGGAAGACTGGCGCGCTTGCAGCACCGTCAAATCCCGCAGCGGACGGTTCAACCAACGGGTCAGCAAACGGCTGCCCATCGCGGTCTGGCAACGGTCCACCACCGATTGCAGGGTGTTATCACGCCCACCGGCCAGGTTGGTGTCCAGTTCCAGGTTGCGACGGCTGGCGCCATCGAGCACCACGGTATCGTCGAGACGCTCATGGCGCAGGCTGCGCAAGTGAGGCAGAGCAGTGCGCTGGGTTTCCTTGGCGTAGCTGAGCAAGCAGCCTGCGGCACCGATGGCCAGGGTCAGGGTTTCGCAACCGAAGCCTTTAAGGTCCTGCACCGAGAACTGCTGGCACAGACTTTTCAGCGCAGAGTCGCGCTCGAAATCCCACGGTGCACGACGCTTGGTCCCACGACGTTTCTCTGCCGGCAAGTCCTTGGGCCAATCATCCGGAATCAACAACTCCACCGGATTGATACGCTCAAGTTCCGCCAACAGGTTCTCCCAGCCCTTGATCTCCAGCACGCTGAAGTTGCCGCTGGTGATATCCAGCACCGACAGGCCGAACAAACGCTCATCGCCCAACACCGCCGCAATCAGGTTGTCGCGACGCTCATCCAGCAACGCCTCATCACTCACCGTGCCCGGCGTAATAATGCGTACTACCTGACGCTCCACCGGCCCTTTACTGGTGGCCGGGTCGCCGATCTGCTCACAGATCACCACCGACTCACCCAGCTTCACCAGCTTGACCAGGTAGCCTTCCAACGAGTGGTAAGGAATCCCACACATCGGAATCGACTGCCCCGCCGACTGCCCGCGCGCGGTCAGGGTGATGTCCAGCAGCTTGGCGGCCTTCTTCGCGTCTTCATAGAAGATTTCGTAGAAGTCGCCCATGCGATAGAACATCAACTGATCAGGGTGCTGGTTTTTCAGGCGCCAGTACTGCTGCATCATCGGGGTGTGGGAGGACAGATCTGAGGAGTTTTTACTCATTGGGTAATAGGCAAATTCGTTGAAAGTGATGGGGCAAAGGGGGCGCTTGGCCCAGCATTTTTGCGATGGCGGCAAGGTTAACACGCGAGGTCGGACCTTCGCAGGTCGCAAGCGGCCAGGTAAACCACGAAAGCGGTGCCGCCTCAAGAAACACCAACATAACCGTGGCGAGGGGGCTTGCTCCCGGTGGAGCGCGCAGCGTCCCTGGAAAATGGCTGCTACGCAGCCGAGCGAGAGCAAGCGCCCTCGCCACAGGTTAGCGGTTCAATCAGGCATTGCAGCAGCGTTAGACAATCCGGTCAGAGCCCTGAAAATCAGGGGCTGACTCACGCGCATTCATATCTCAATACGAGATAGAAACGCAGGTCGTGAATACGACCAGACTATTTGGATCTACGCCCACTGGCCGGAAACAACCCTCTGATCACCCCAAGAAACGCAGCAAACAAATTGATTGAAGTCGCCGTAGTGATGGCAATCACTACATTGTCCGAGAACGGCGCTTTACCCGAGTAATACGTCGACCACCCATTCCAAACCAAAAGAACCGCCCAGAAGATCACACCGCAGGCGGCAAACCAGAATGCACGTCCCGCATACTTCTTGCGCAGTTGCCGTTCGGCCTTCTGGTCTTTTAGGTTCTGGTTTCTTTCATCGTCGGTGCCTATGGCTTGCTCGCCACCGGCTTGGGTGTCCTGGTCAGGCCCTGCCGCGGGGGGCAGGGTGAGTTCCAGGTTGTCGAGTTCTTCACTCACGGATGCGGCTCTTTGGGTGAATGAGTGTTGCCATGTCTTCCCAGTCGATGGCGGAACCGTCGGCACCCTTGAGGGCCCAGGCTGTGCCGTCCTCGTGGGACAAGTTGGACAGTTGGGTGCCGGACCATTTGCCGTATTTGTTAATGATCCGGTCAATCAAACGATGGGTGTAGGTATCGCTCTCAGGAACCCTCGGTGTCACGAAGACAATGTCTTCGGCGTCGGGCTTCAGGTTGCTGAGCAGCGCGGTCACCGGGCGATTACCGTAGGATTTCAACTCATGGTAAAGCGACGGGATGACCGGGCCATATTGCCAGCGGGCGAAGTGGTCATCCATCAGGGGCTGGTCCCGTTCGCGCAAATGCCAGGACTGTGTATAGAACAGCAGTTTCTGCAGCTTCATCGGGGTCAGGCCCGAAACCTTGCCTTCCTTCGCGCGTTCAATGAAGGCGTTAGCAACAGCTAGCGCTGAATAAGCCATGAGCACCTCCGTCGTTGCTGGCTACGTTGTCAAAGAGTTTTATACATAGGCCTTGAGTTGTCGACATGCAAGGTGTTGATCGGCAGCAATACCAAGCTGGCAGAATAGTAGAATGCCGATAACTGGGTGTATATACAGTATTTTGATTCGAATTAATTGAAAGTCGGATGTTTAATGCATAAATATGCAAATTAGCATTTGCCAACCTCAGAAACTCCCGTCACTATCCGCGTTATGCAAAAACGCAACGTTTCTATCGTCTTAAGAGAACTGCTGGATCGCGACCGGATCTCCCCCACGGAGCTCCATCGGCGCACTGGCGTGCCTCAATCCACACTGTCCCGGATCCTCAGCGGCAAGATCGTTGATCCGTCGGATAAACACATCTCGCGCATCGCCGAGTATTTTCGCGTAAGTACTGATTACCTGCGCGGGCGCGCAGCAGTGGGCGTTGTGCGCGACGATGGGCGCGACCCGATGCATTCGGAACTCAAGGACATAAGCCTGTGGGACGACGACACCCCCGTTAATGATGACGAGGTGTCGATCCCCTTTCTGCGCGAGGTTGAATTGGCTGCTGGATCAGGAAGATTCGTCATCGAGGAAAGCGAGAAGGCCAGCCTGCGGTTCGGCAAGCGCAGCCTGCGGCATAATGGTGTGCAGTTCGACCAGGCCAAATGCGTGACGGTACGTGGCAACAGTATGTTGCCGGTATTGCGCGACGGCGCCACGGTAGGGGTGAATGCCGGCAAGAGCGGCATTGGCGATATCGTGGATGGCGACCTGTATGCCATCAATCACAACGGCCAGTTGCGGGTTAAACAGCTCTACCGCCTGCCTTCCGGTATTCGCCTGCGCAGCTTCAACCGTGATGAACACCCCGATGAGGACTACAGCTTCCAGGATATCCAGGACGAGCAGATCAGCATCCTCGGTCATGTTTTCTGGTGGGGCATGTACGCCCGCTAACCTCCACGCGTAAGAAGAAACCCGCTCATGTGCGGGTTTTTTTTCGTCCATAGAAAACCGGCAAAGCCCAAGCCCGCCAGGCTTCCAATGCATCCGTGCATTCCTATAGCAAAAATAAATGCATTTGTGCATTGACTGTATATGCATACATGCATATTCTTAATCTCAAGCCAGCCAACAAGGCCTGGTGGAGGCGGCAAGGATGCTGCCAAGGAAGACAAGGAAGGCACGCAACATCGGCAAGGACGCCATCGAAGCGATGACAGGGATGCCAGGCAACACCGGCAAGGATGCCGACGCTCTTTAGTTTCAACGCTTCAACAACAGGCAGCGATGAACCGGCCTTAACGGTTCAGAGGGTTGGCAACTGACCCGGGTGTGCAGCGTAAAGCACCAAAAGCAGTTATCCGGCAGACAGGGATCGTGGTCGGAAAAACATCGAGGAAAGGACCGTACCGCGCCAGTAGCGCCGAAAGTCCGAGGACATCATTACTGAAAAGCCCGGGCGACCGGGCTTTTTGGAATGCCTACCTACTCAAGCATTTGTAAATGAAATACGGACTATTTATTGCTCAGCCAGGAGGCGTGACATGACAAGTGAACAGCAAGCGTTAGCGGAGATGCCTATCTGGCTGGTCATCGTACTGGCAGTGATCGGCGGTGTATCCGGCGAGATGTGGCGGGCCGACAAGGAGGGCGCCCGCGGTTGGTCGTTGATCCGCCGCCTGGCCCTGCGTTCCGGGGCGTGCATGGTTTGCGGGGTTTCGGCTTTGATGCTGTGCTACGCCGCCGGCATGTCGATCTGGACCGCCGGCGCCATTGGTTGCCTGACCGCCATGGCCGGTGCCGACGTGGCTATCGGCCTTTACGAGCGGTGGGCGGCCAAGCGCATCGGGATCAACCAAGGCTCCCGCCAGGACCCGCAGTAATTGTTGCAAGGACGCTACTAAAATGACGCTTATCGAAAAGCCATCGCAACTGCCCCAGGCCATTGGCGCGGCGCTGCATGCAGCCCTCCCGGGCCTCAAGGTGGGGAGCCACCAGGATTTCCAGGGCGACGCTGAAAAAAACGGCGTAATGGTTACGGTCGAAGGTAATGGCCCTGGCATTCGCTCTCGCGAGGGGCGCAAAGCCCACGTCTTGGCCATTTCACTCAGGGCCATGGTTGCTCCCGGTGCATTGGCGTTCGATGCCTGCGACCTGGCCAGCCAACTGATGGACCTGGTGCTGGATAACCGATGGGACCTGCCCCCGGCACAGTGCGATTTGCCAGCGAATATCGTCGCTGCGCCCGCTTTGCGCACTTCCGTAGAAACGGACTACGACACCTGGACGGTTTCCTTCACGCAAACCCTCTATCTGGGGCCGACGCTACTCGACGATCCCACAGGCCAACCGCTATTTGCCTGCACCTGGGACGTCTCCAACATCGACGACCCGGCCCAATACAAGCCACTGGCGGAGTAGCCCATGTTCGACGCGCTGTTACGCATGCAATTGGGACCGATCGTCGAACGCCTGTCCGAGATGGAGTCCCAGCTCGAGGACCTCTACCGCCGCGCCGAGAGCTTCTGCCGGATCGGCATCTGCCAGCAGGTCGACGCGGCCAGCAACACCTGCAAGGTCAGCCATGGTGACTTGCTCACCCCGGCGATCCGTTTTTTCAACCCCAGCGCCGGTGCGCAAACCGAAACCCGTATCCCCACGGTGGGTGAACAATGCCTGCTGCTCAACTACGGCGGGGGCGAGGGCGGTGTGCAATCCGTGGCTCTGTTCGGCCTTAACAGTGATCGCTTTCCGCCGGTTTCCAGCGTTGCGACGCTGACCCGGCGTCGACACCAGGACGGCACCCAAAGCGACTACGACGATGCCAGCCATACCTTCAACTGGGTCAACGGCCCAACCACCGTCAGCGGCTCCCGTGAACAGGTCGACATTAAAGTCGGCGCTGCCAGCCTGACCATGAATGCCCAGAGCATCACCCTGCAAATCGGCGGTACCAGCCTGTTGCTGGATGCCGGCGGCGCGCACTTCAGCGGCCCGGTGGTGGACCATCAAGGACGCGTCATCAGCCCCCGATAAGGACACCCTATGCTCGGAATCGATAGGAACACCGGGGCAGCCGTCGATGACTGGCTGCAATTTGTGCAGCGCGCCACCCGAGCGCTGACCACTCCCATTGGAACGCGGCAAAAACGCCCGCTGTACGGCTCGCTGATCCCGCAGTTGCTCGGCCAGAACCTCGGTGACGACCTCTTGATCCTCGCCCAAAGCCACGCCGCCCAAGCGTTCTACAACATCCATAACGGCATTGGTGACTTTGACCCTCAGGTCATCGTCGCCACTCGCCAAGACGCCGGCCTGCTGTTGCGGTTTGCCGGCACCTGGAAAAACCGCCAACAATCCTTCGAGGTCGTGACATGAGCATGCTGATCCCCGGCCAGAACCAACTGGCGGAACCGGCCATCATTAAGGTCGATGAGTTCGAACCGTTGCTGGCCGAACTCAAAGCGTTTGTCATCGACTATGTCGCCACCCGTGCGCCGCAAAGCGCGGCCAAACTTCAGGTCAGCCTCGACAACGAAAGCGAACTGCTGACCCTGGCCCTGGAAGCCTTTTGCGTGCGCCTGCAAACCCACGAACGCAAATACAACGCCCGCATCAAACAGATGCTGGCGTGGTGGGCCACCGGTAGCAACCTGGATGCGCGCCTGGCCGATATGGGCCTGGAACGCCAAGTGCTCGACCCCGGCGACCCGGCCGCGTTCCCGCCGGTGCCGCCCACCTTGGAAAGCGACGACGACGCCCGCCTGCGTTACTACCTGGCACCCCACGCTCCAGCAGCAGGCTCGCGGATGCAGTATCGCCGTGAAGTATTCACCCTTGGCGAGCGTCCAGTGGTGAAAGTACAGAGCGCGACGCCGGGGGTGGTCACGGTCACCTACACCTTCGACCCGGACGGCTATGCGGTCCAGATCAAGGACGGCAACGCCCGACGCACCGCACCGGGGGAAGTCATGGTCACCGTGCTTTCCAGGGAGGGGGACGGCACGCCATCTGCCGACTTGCTTGACGGTGTACGTCGACATTTCGCACGGCCGGATGTACGGCCCGAAACCGATCTTGTCAGCGTCCAGGGCGCACAGATTCAGCCCTACAAAATTCGCGTGGTGGCCAAGATCAACGCCGGCCCGGACTCGGGGCTGACCCAAGTGGCGGCGCAGAAACTGCTGCAAGATTACGCAGAGTCCTGCCACCGCCTGGAAGGGCGGGTGGACCCCAGCTGGATCGACTACGCCATCCACAGTGCCGGCGCTGCGCAACTGCAAATCCTCGAACCGCTGGCGCCGATTGTCAGCACCGCGTTCCAGGCCCCGCATTGCACGGGCGTCGAGGTGGAGGTGCGCACGCTATGAGTGAACCCAAAGCGAGTTTGCTGCCCGCCAACAGCTCACCGCTGGAAAAGGCGTTGGACCTGGGCTTCGGCACATTGCTTGAGCGCGTCACCCCGCCGTTTCCGGCACTGATGAACCCGCTGCACACCCCCAGCGAATTTCTGCCTTACCTGGCCGCAGACCGTGGCGTGAGCGAGTGGGATGCCGAGGCCAGCGAGGCGGAGAAACGCCTGACCGTGGCCTTGTCCTGGCAGATCCAGCGCCAGGCCGGCACACCCAAGGCGCTGAGTCATGCGGTGGAGTCATTGGGCTTCACGCCCAATATCAGCGCCTGGTACCAGCAACGTCCGCTGGGCGTGCCTTACACCTTCGACGTGCAGGCGATCATCGGGCGCAGTTGGTCCAGCGGCGACCACAACCGGCTGATCCGGCGTATCAACGCAGCGAAAAGTGAACGCGACCAGGCGACGATTACCATCGTGCATGAAACCGAAGGCCAGCTCGCGCTCACGCAAGTGCTCGACGCCCCTTTAAGCGACGGCGAGTTCTACCTGAACGGCGCGTTGCCGGACTTGGCGCTGGTTGCCCGGCTAAACAGTGCCGGGGTTGCCCAGCACTACACCATTAACGATTACGACCTCAGGGCGCAGCCATGACAGATGAAATCACGCGCCTGGTGCGCTTCACCTCCAAAGGTTTGGATGAAGTGCTGCAGGCAAAGAACCAGGGCCTCAAAGGCGAAATCACCCACATTGGCGCCGGCACCGGCCGCTACAACCCCAACGGCACGGAAGTGGCCTTGCGTGACGAGCGCCAACGGGTGGCCATCGTCGATTACGAAGACCTGGGCGAGCGCCAACTCAGGATGGCCGCGCTGTTCGATGGCGACGGTGAGTATGAGATTGGCGAGTTCGGTTTTTACCTCGCCAGTGGGACCTTGCTGGCGGTGTATTCCGTGGCGGGGAAGTTGCTGACGTATAAAGCGGCGGCGGCGCGGGTGCTGCAGAAGTTTACGCTGGATGTTTCGCCGTTGCCGGCGGATAGCGTGACAGTGGTTGTAGGGTCGGAAAATTTCAATATTCTTATTGCTGAAGAGCTCGCATCAGTGGCGACTGCCAATATAGATAATATGGCCCGTCATCTTGGTGTGCTGTTTCGCGTTATGGATATTGAATTGAAATAGTTTTTTTATTGCTAAAGGGGTAGGTTGCCTAGATGTGAATCGTGGTTGAGTGACCTAAAGATAATTTAAAGGAGTAATTGCTTTGAGTACGGAAACGCAAATTGCTAGTTTGGTTCAGGCCTCTAATAATCTGACAAGTGCTGTAACTGGGAAAATAGGTGCCATCGATGCACGGATGGATCAAGCGCGTGCGGAGTTTGATCAGTTTCGTGCCCTGAAGGACGTTGTGGGTGAGGTAGGTCAGCCTGGAACACTGTTGATGAGTGTCTTTCAAGGACTTATATGGGGAACAGGGGCTCCTTACGACGTTGGCGCGACAGGTGGCTTGGTCGCTACGGATCTTGGATCTTCGTTGAATGTATATGCCCATTTTAAGTTGCCGTTTTCTATTAATACGGATGACCAGATGTTTTGGCTAAATATACGTGGATATAGCTATGGCAGTTCTTTGGTTTTGGACGAGACGTTCGCGGGCTATGTTTATTCGCCACAGCGAGCAGTCATTAATCAATCATGCTTCGGGAAGTTTGAGCCGGCCATGTATGCTGATGCTGCAGGTAATGCTGTTTGTAGAGTCAAGATTCCCAATGTGTATGTAACGTCACTACGGATTGATACGATGCAAGTTGGCCGCTATCGGCCGATTAAACTTGGGGACATAAAGTCGAAGCTTTCTCTTTCACCAACGGTGGTTTTTTAAATGAACGAAATTTCTATGGAGGGCGTTCCGTCCCTTATTCCCAGCAAGGAAGGTCTGGAGCTTTTGGAGTGGTCTTCTATTCGCGTTCGTCGTGATCGGCTGTTGCGCGAGACCGATCATAGTCAAGTCCAGGACAGTCCGCTGAATGACGCCCAGCGAGCCCAAGCTGCGGCATACCGCAAATTGCTGCGGAATGTCCCTCAGGATGTCGGAGACCCCTTCGCAGTTGAATGGCCAGAAAAGCCAGACTTTCTTAAATAATCAACTTGGCCGCGAAAGCGGTTTTTTTTCGCCTCCCCAAAGCCCCTCCCCGCAGGGGCTTTTTGCATTTCCCACCCGGAGATTTCCACCCATGCCCACCCGCCAAACCTACACCGTCCTCATCCCATTCCCCATCGGCAACGGCCATTGGTCTACCGCCGGTGAGGAGCTGGAACTGCTCGACGTCGAAGCATCCGCCCTGCGCACCGCTGGCCGTCTGGAACTGACCAGCGTCCTCAACTCCACCCCCAAGAAGGCTGAATAACCATGGCAGAAGTCCTGAACTTCGAGCACAACGGCATCACTGTGAATGCCACTGAATCCCCCGAGGCCATGGGTGGCCTTGGCGATAACGTCATTGGCCTGGTCGGCACTGCGCCGAATGCCCATGCGTCGATCCCGAAAAACGCGCCGTTTCGCATCAACAGCTTCACCGCCCAGGCGCTGCTGGACCCTACCGGCACTGAGTCGGGCACCTTGTTCCAGGCGGTGTACCAGATCCTCAAAGTGGTGAAGGTGCCGGTCTATGTGGTCATCGTCGAAGAAGGCGCTACCCCGGCCGATACGATCAATAATGTGATCGGCGGCAACGACCCGGTCACCGGTCGAAAACTGGGCCTGGCGGCCCTGAGCAGCGTGCCTGAAGACCTGACCATCATCGGCGCTCCAGGCTTTACCGGCACCAAGGCTGTGGCTGGTGAGTTCGCCTCTTTCGGCAAGCGCATCAAGGCCCGTGTGGTACTGGATGGCAAGGACGCGTCCGTTGCCGACCAAGTGACCTACAGCGGCGAACTGGGCGGGGCCGACCTGGGCTTCGACCGTTGCCTGCTGGTGCACAACATGCCGTCGGTGTACTCCAAGGCCGCGAAGAAGAACGTGTTCCTGTCGCCATCCTCGCTGGCCATCGCCGCATTGGCCAAGGTCAAGCAGTGGGAAAGCCCAGGTAACCAGGTGACCTTCGCCGAGGACGTTTCCCGCGTGGTCGAGTACAACATCCTCGACACCTCCACCGAAGGCGACCTGCTCAACCGCTACGGCGTGAGCTACTACGCTCGCACCATCCTCGGCGGCTTCTCGCTGCTGGGTAACCGCTCCATCACCGGCAAGTTCATCAGCTACGTCGGCCTGGAAGATGCCATCAGCCGCAAGCTGGTCAAGGCCGGCCAGAAAGCCATGGCCAAGAACCTCACCAAGTCCTTCATGGACCAGGAGGTCAAGCGCATCAACGACTGGCTGCAAACCCTGGTGGCCGACGAAACCATTCCCGGCGGCAGCGTGTACCTGCACCCGGAGCTGAACAGCGTCGAGAAGTACAAAAACGGCACCTGGTTCATCGTCATCGACTACGGCCGCTACGCGCCGAACGAACACATGGTTTATCAACTCAACGCCCGCGATGAAATCATCGAGCAGTTCCTGGAGGACGTTCTCTAATGTTTACCAACCGAGTCAGACAGGCCATTGCGGCCACCCTTCAAGGCCTGCCGTTGTCCGCAACCGTGGAAGAGTTCACCCCGCCGAAGATCGAGTTCGACATGGAGCCCATGTCCGGCGGGCGCTTTATTGCCGAGGAAATGGCCAAGAGCGGCAAGGTGCTCAATGCCAAGCTGGTGCTGCAAGGTGCCGGCCCGGAAATCATGCTGGCCCTGGGCGTGCGCACGGGCGACGACATCTTGCTGAACGTGCGTGAAGCCGGCCAAGACCAGGACGGCAAGACCTACTTCACCTACCACACCGTGGGCGGCAAGCTCAAATCCCTGGAGGAGGCGAAGCTGAAAATGGGCGACAAGGCCACCACCACGCTGGAGCTGTCCTGCCGTACCTACAACCGTCTGGAAAATGGCATTTCGGTGATCGACATCGATGTGCGCACCCAGAAGTTCGTGCTCAACGGCGTCGACATTCTTGGCGATGCCCGCCGCGCCGTGCTGATGCCTTAAGGGCCGGCGCAATCTGAAGCGAGCACGGTCAAGGTGGGAGCTGGCTTGCCTGCGGTGCAGGCGACTCGGTATCCCTGGTGTATCGAGTGGATGCCATCGCAGGCAAGCCAGCTCCCACAGGGGCCATGCTCAGGTTTAGATTTTTCGCACTTTTCAATACCGTTCAACAAGGAATTGCCCCATGGCCTGGATGCCACCGTTGCACATCCTGCTGTCCCCGATCACCGCCGACACCGGTGCAATGATCGAGCAGGTTCAACTCAAACCGTTGTTCTACGCCGCGCAAAAAGACGCGCTGGCCCGGGCCGGTGATGACGAGGACGACCAGTTCTTCGAACTGGCGAAACTCGCCACCGGCCTGTCGGAAAAAGAACTCGACCAACTCAAACGCCCGGACTACGTGAGCATTGCGCAGTACGTACACGAAATGTCGACGCGCCCGGCCTCGTTCTTCCTGAACGAACAGGACGTGACGACCCACGACCAGCCTGTCCACCTGCTATTACCCCTGGAAGCCGCCGGCCGTACCCTGACCGAACTGCCCCTGGAAATGCCCGCCCTGCGCGCTACCAAGGTGATGAAAAAGCTAGCCACTAACAAAGAGCGTGCCGAGTTCATCACCGCCCATTGCACCGGCCTGATGATTCCCGATCTTGCCGGCCTGACCGTGCCCGACTGGACCGAGCTGCAGGAGCGCATCGACGATTTTTTAAACAAACCGGCGGACTTCTTTCGGAGCGCGACATCGAAGTGATCCTCGATGTAGTGCCGCTGGTTTACTCGGTAAACGAAGCGGAAATCCTCGATTGGGAAGCCGGCAAAGCATTGCGCCGCTACGACATCGCGATCAGTCGTCTTGGCGTCAAACAGGAGTAGAGCGCAATGGCAGATAGTAATCATGGAGCAGGGTCAGCCATTGCCAAGGACGGCGTGATGACTCAGGGCGCACTTCAGATGACAGGAATGCAGGCCAGTCTCAAACCTATCACCCAAGCGCTGCCGAGCCCGCTTGAGGGGGCCCCGGGGAGTGCGGCGAGTTTGGCCCTGGCATTGGCCGATGCCAGCTTGCAGATCAAGCATCTGGCGGACGGGCAGGTCCGGTTGGTCGATACGCTGGAGCTGTTCAACGTCTCGTTGCTCAAGGTGATGGACGCCCGGCAAGCTCAAACTGCCGGGAACGCAGAGGGTACGAAGACCGTCGCGCCTACAGACAAGCGCACACCCTCGCAGGCGCTGGACGCCGCGATGACCGATATTGACCAACTGTTGATGTTTGCCCGACATGAGCGCAAGGCATTGCGTGAAGCCAACCTTGCCATGGCGTCCGAGCCGGTGGTGGCTGCCAGTGGTGCCAGTGCCGTCGACCTCGCAAAGGTCGAGTATGCCGCCGCCCGTTCCGGTATCGGCAGTGATCGCAAGGACGCTTCGGGCAATATCGACCCCGTTGGGCGCCGGGCAGACCTGCAGCAGTTCGCTCGCGACGCTGCGATCCTGGCGACGGCGTTCAAGATCGACGTCAAAAATGCCGGCGAAATCATGGGCGGCTGGCGCGAGTCAATGCACCTTGATCGCGCACAAGCCTTGGACCTTGCCGACGCAACAAACGTGCTGGGCACCCAGGTATCGCTCAAGGCCGAATCGGCGGATATCGGCGCTGTTGTGCAACTCCAGGGCGCTGCCGCGAAGGCTGCGGGCATGAGTCCCGAACAGGCTGCAGCGCTTTCGGCGGCGTTATTGAGCGCAGGTAACAGCAAGGTTGTTGCTGGTGCCGGGCTGGAAAAAATCAGCGCCGTCCTGGCTAAAGGCGACAACGCCTCTGCAGGGCAACGCAGTGCCTGGGCAGAGCTCAAGCTTGATCCAAAAGTACTCGCGGCGGGCATGAAACAGGACGCCCCACAGGCCGTGCTTACGGTGCTGGAGGCGCTCAAGTCGCAACCTGCCGAAAGGCAGGCGGTGCTGGCGACGCAGTTGTTCGACGGCAACCAGACGATTCTGAGCCTGGTACCGGTGATCGACAGCGTGAAACAGGCCTTTTCGCTGGTCGCAGAAAAATCCACCTACGCCACTTCGACGCTGGGCGACCAAGGTTCGGTGCTGCGTTCGGCCGAGGTTCGTGCGGACTCTACTTACGCACGTCGGCAAGCCTACGAGGCCAGTACCACGCGCTTGAGCACTGCCTCTGATACAGCGCTGGCCCCCGTTGTGGATGCCAAGCTGACCGCCATGAACGGCCTGGTCAGTGGCGTGGCTTGGCTCGCGGAGGGCCTGCCCAAGGCTGCCGCTGCCGTCACGCTGGCGGGGGCGGTGCTGATCCCGGTGGTTTCCGGTGTTTTCGGTGCCGTGAAGGACAAGATTTTCGAAAAGGTCGCAGGGAAAGTGCTCGGAGAGGGGCCGGCAGCCGGGAATAAAACCACACCGCCGGACAGCCAGCGCAAAGCCCCGAGTAATGACGGGCACAACGGTAATCGCCCGTCTGCTTCCGGCCCTGGCATCTCTGGCAAAGCGGCGAAGGTGAGCAAGCTGGCCAAAGGGGTCCCCCTGGGTTTGGTGGTGGCCCAGGCCGGTGTCGAGATGACGCAAGGCGCGATGACCGGAAACCTGGGTCAAGCGGTTGGCACTAGCGTGGGCTCCATCGGCGGCGGTGTTGCCGGCGGTGTCGTCGGTGATGTGGCCGGGATGGCGATAGGCCGAGCGGTCGGCACGCTGGCGGGAGCTGTTATCGGTTCGGTTGTTCCGGGTGCCGGCACAGTGTTGGGCGGTGTGATGGGCGGCGTCGCCGGGGGCGCAATCGGTAAGGTAGTCGGTGGCGCCGTGGGCACTTTCGTGGGCAGTGACGTCGGTGCGTGGCTGGCTGAAAAAGTGATGGGGACGGGCGATCGCCTGCCATCCCCCACGGAGGTCAGCAAAAACCTCAACGCCCCTCAGGCCGACAACCGCCAAATCAACTTCGCCCCGCAAATCACCATCACCGCGCCTGAGCAAGCCAGCCATCAACAACTGGCGGCGCTCGTGGTGCAACAGATCGAAGCGCAATTTACCCCGCTGTCGATGGACAACCTGCTGGCGACCCGACGCGGCGCAGCACTCACCGATGGAGCTGTGTGATGCGACAACAGATGGTCTTGGGTACTTTTATTTTCGGGCTGTCCCGTGGGTTCGCCTACGACACGCTTGATCGTGGTAGCAGCGGGGGCTGGGTCAGTCTCGACATCATTGCCGGCAAACCTAAATCCAGCCAGGTCGGCCAGGGGCTCGAAACGCTGGCATTGGGCGGCAAGGCTGCGCGTGCCAATGGCATGGCGCGCCTGGATGAGTTGCGCACCCTGCAGGCCCTGCGGGCGCCGTTGCCTTTGGTGGACGGGTTAGGGCGTAACTGGGGGCTATGGACCATCCAGTCGATCAGTGAAAAACAAGCCAGCGTGATCGACGACGGGACGGCCATGGTGATCAATTGGACATTGTTACTGGAGGAGTTCGTCAATGCGTAGGGTTCGAAGTATTGCCGGCGACTCGGTGAACCTGTTGCTCTACCGTGAACTGGGGCGCAGTGATGATGCCGCAGAAGAAGCGTTGTGGCGCTTGAACCCGGAGTTGGCCGAACAGGGCGCGGTACTGCCGGCGGGCGTCAGCGTGCTGGTGCCCGAATTGGACGCGCAACCAGTTGCGAGCCGGCCGGTTTCCGCCTGGGATTAAGGAGCCATCATGGCACTCGGATTTACACCTGTAGTGGAGCTATACGGAGCCAATGCCGCGTTATTCAACGAGAGGCTCTTGGAGTGGGAGCATACCGACGCAGCGGGGTTTGTATCTGATCAACTGAAGTTGACCCTCGATATCGAGGGGCTTGAAGGGCTGCCCGATCTGGGCGGCAAAATTGGCCTGCGTATTGGCTACCTGGAATCGGGCCTGGTGGATAAGGGCGTGTTCAAGATCACCCAGCGCACGCCGTCGATGTTCCCATTGCGACTGGTGCTGGTGGCCACGGCGGCACCGTTCGACGAGCACGAATTCAAACAGCGCCGCACCGCCAGCCATGGGCCGATAACCCTGGGTGCGCTGTTTCGCCAACTGACCACCCAATATGGTTTTTCACCGCGTGTGGCGCCTGAACTCGACGGTGAGCCGATCGCGCACATCGATCAGACCAATGAAAGCGACATGGCCTTTCTGACGCGCCTGGCCAAGCGCTTCGATGCGGTGGCCAAGCCTGTCGATGAGCTGTATGTACTGGGGCGCAAAGGCCAGATCAAGACGCTGTCGGGCAAGGCATTGCCGGATGTACGGTTGTCGATTACCCATGACAATCGTCCAGGTGACCGCGCGTTCATCAGCGCCAGTTTCACCGAAACCAGCCGTGCCAAATACAACGGCGCGCAAACGTCATGGTGGGACGCGGCAGCCGGAAAACAGCGTGTCGTCAAGGTGGGCATCGCACCCTTCAAAGTGGTGACACAGCGATACCAGAGCGAGGACGAAGCACGCTCGGCGGCGCAGGGAGAGATGCGGCGGGTGGGGCGCGAAGGGTTGCAGATCGATGTGGTCTGCCCGGGTAATCCTTCGCTGGCTGCTGAAGGCCTGTTGCTGCTGGATGAGTCGTGGCCGAGGTTCATGCAAGGGCGCTGGTCGATTAAAACGGTGAAATCCAGGGGCGAGCGAAAAGGTGGCTATCGGAGTACGGTCCAGGCCAGCGGTTTGTCGGTGTAGATCCTTCCTTAGAGTAAAACCCATGGTAATCACACATGCTCAGCTTCTGGGTGTAATGCCTGGAGCCCGCCTTCGCGCGGGCATTTTTTTAACCTTTCTAAATGCGGCCTTTGCGGGGCATCAGATCAATACGGCCCGTCGCGTCGCCGCCTTCCTCGCCCAAATCGGTCACGAGTCTGCCCAGTTACAGTACGTGCGCGAATTGGGTAGCGATCAATACCTGAGCAAGTACGACACCGGCAGCCTGGCCGCGCGGCTGGGCAACACCCCTGAGGCCGATGGTGATGGGCAAATGTATCGGGGCAGGGGGCTGATCCAGATCACCGGGCGCCGTAATTACATGGCGTGCAGCCAAGCTCTGTTTGGTGACGATCGTCTGCTGCGACACCCAAAATTGCTGGAGCAGCCACAGTGGGCCTGCGAATCCGCCGCCTGGTTCTGGCAAAGCAACGGCCTCAATGAGCTCGCCGACAAAGACCAGTTCACCACCATCACTCGCCGTATCAATGGTGGGCTCAACGGTCTGGACGATCGTTTGCGGTTGTGGGTGCGAGCGAAGGCGGTGCTATGCGTTTCCTAGGTGCGTTTCGCTTGGTCGGTGTGTGCCTGCTCATGGCGCTTGTTTGGCAGGTGCAGGCGTGGCGATACGGGGCGCAGCTGGAGCTGCAATCGGTCCGACATACACAGGCGCTCAGCCAACAAAGCCAGGCAATTCTTCAGCAACAACAGGCTGAACAGGCCAAACGCCTGGCCCTTGAACAGCAAATCTCTACTAGCGATCACCAACACATTCAGGAATTGAACGATGCCCTGCGTAATCAAGCGGCTCTGCGCGATCGCCTGGCCACTGCTGATGTGCGGCTGTCAGTCCTTCTCGCCACCGTCACCACTGGCTGCACAGTGCCTGCCGCCCCCAGCCCCGGCGGCGTGGTTCATGCAACCTCGCGAGCCCGACTTGACCCGGCGCATGCTCAGCGAATTATCCGCATCACCGACGACGGCGATAACGCCCTGATCGCCTTGCGTGCTTGCCAGGCCTACGTGCAGGCCGTCGCGCATTAGCGTCTTGATGCACTCTGTACCTTGCATGGTCGATGGGCTCCTGTAGGGTAGGCAAACCCCCGCCCATTCCTGGAGACGACCGTGAAGGAAATCACTCAACTGGCTGCCGAACTGGGTCGCCGTTTGCAGGTGCTCAGTGCCCACGTCACCACTGCCGAGTCCTGTACCGGCGGCGGCATCGCCGAAGCCATCACGCGGATCCCGGGCAGTTCGGCCTGGTTCGAGGCGGGCTATGTCACTTATTCCAACCGACAGAAGACCCGGCAGTTGAATGTACCGGAAAAACTGTTCGCCAAAGTCGGGGCCGTCAGCCAGGAAGTGGTGGAGGCGATGGCCCGCGGCGCGCAGGAAAAAAGCCTGGCGCGGTTTGCCGTGGCGGTCAGCGGTGTTGCCGGCCCCGATGGCGGTTCGCCGGACAAGCCGGTGGGCACCGTTTGGCTGGCTTTTGCCGTGGGCGAAGAGGTGACGGCTGAGCTTGCGCACTTCACCGGCAACCGCGACGAGGTCCGCCGACAAACGGTAAAAGCCGCGCTGGAGGGCTTGTTGCGACGAGCTGCAGCAGAAATAGACAATCAGGGGTAGGCGATCTTGGATCTTTGTGGAACAATACTGTCTACTTATACAGGTGTTGGCCGTCAGGCCTTATTGATTACGTGAGGACTTTAATGGACGACAACAAGAAGAAAGCCTTGGCTGCGGCCCTGGGTCAGATCGAACGTCAATTCGGCAAGGGTGCCGTAATGCGTATGGGCGATCACGACCGTCAGGCGATCCCGGCTATTTCCACTGGCTCTCTGGGTCTGGACATCGCGCTCGGCATTGGCGGCCTGCCAAAAGGCCGTATCGTTGAAATCTACGGTCCTGAATCTTCCGGTAAAACCACCCTGACCCTGTCGGTGATTGCCCAGGCGCAGAAAATGGGCGCCACCTGTGCGTTCGTCGACGCCGAGCACGCCCTGGATCCTGAATACGCCGGCAAGCTGGGCGTCAACGTTGATGACCTGCTGGTTTCCCAGCCGGACACCGGCGAGCAAGCCCTGGAAATCACCGACATGCTGGTGCGCTCCAACGCCATCGACGTGATCGTGGTCGACTCCGTGGCTGCCCTGGTACCCAAGGCTGAAATCGAAGGCGAAATGGGCGACATGCACGTGGGCCTGCAAGCCCGCCTGATGTCCCAGGCGCTGCGTAAAATCACCGGTAACATCAAGAACGCCAACTGCCTGGTGATCTTCATCAACCAGATCCGTATGAAGATCGGCGTGATGTTCGGTAGCCCGGAAACCACCACCGGTGGTAACGCGCTGAAGTTCTACGCTTCGGTCCGTCTGGATATCCGCCGTACTGGCGCGGTGAAGGAAGGTGACGAGGTTGTTGGTAGCGAAACCCGCGTCAAGGTCGTGAAGAACAAAGTGGCCCCGCCATTCCGTCAGGCTGAGTTCCAGATTCTCTACGGTAAGGGTATCTACCTGAACGGCGAGATGATCGACCTGGGCGTACTGCACGGTTTCGTCGAGAAGTCCGGTGCCTGGTATGCCTACAACGGCAGCAAGATCGGTCAGGGCAAGGCCAACTCGGCCAAGTTCCTGGCAGACAATCCGGATATCGCTGCCACGCTTGAGAAGCAGATCCGCGACAAGCTGCTGACCGCAGCGCCGGACGTGAAGGCGGCTGCCAACCGCGAGCCGGTAGATGAAATGGAAGAAGCCGATACTGACGTCTGAAGCAAACGATGACTGTTGTACTGGATACACTCGTCGCCGTTCGGCGCACTGCAATGGACCTGCTCGCTCGCCGCGAGCATGGTCGAGTCGAGCTGACACGTAAGTTGCGTCAGCGCGGCGCAGAGACTGAGATGATCGAAACAGTCCTCGACCGGTTGACGGAAGAAGGGCTGTTGTCGGAAGCCCGTTACCTTGAAAGCTTTGTGTCTTACCGCGCACGTTCCGGTTACGGCCCTGCGCGGATTCGCGAGGAGTTAAGCCAGCGCGGACTGCAACGTGCCGATATTGACCTTGCGCTACGTGAGTGCGGTATCAGTTGGCAGTCGCAGTTGGAGGAAACCTGGCGTCGCAAGTTTGCTGGGCATCTTCCTATTGATGCCAAGGAGCGTGCGAAGCAAGGTCGCTTCTTGAGTTATCGCGGGTTTTCGATGGACATGATCAGCCGCTTATTGAGCGGTCGGGATATGGACGACTGAGCAAAAAAAAAAGGCCCACTATGAAAATAGTGGGCCTTTTTTTTTGCCTGCAAAAAATTACGCTGTTTCTGGTGTCATCCGTTGCTGTGCCTTGCCCTGGGCCTGTGCCCAGTTCTCCGGCAGGTTGATGTAATCCACCAACTCCCGCAATCGCCCCTGATCGCGACCGTTGAAATTGAACACCAAACGCGTCAAATGGCTGAACCTCGGTTCGTCATGGTCTTCGCCCGTATAGGCGAGTTGCTGGAATTCGCCACTGAGCCGCAGGCTGGCAAACGCTTGCTGCATATGGGCGAGGGCGCGCTCACTCAGGGGATGATTCATGCGCACTACAAACTCACGCTTAAGCCAGCGCGTGGAGTGGAAGTTGGCGTAGAACTGGTTGATTTCGTCTACGGCCTCTTCGGCGCTGTAGACCAGGCGGACCAGTTTGAGGTCGGTGGGCAGGATATAGCGATTGGCTTCCAGCTGGCTGCGGATGAAATCCAGGGCGCCTTGCCAGAATCCACCGCCCGGCGCATCCAGTAGCACTACCGGCACCAGCGGGCTCTTGCCGGTCTGGATCAGGGTCAGCACTTCCAATGCCTCGTCGAGGGTGCCGAAGCCGCCAGGGCACAACACCAGCGCGTCGGCTTCTTTGACGAAGAACAGCTTACGGGTAAAGAAGAAGTGGAATGACAGCAGGTTGTCGGTGCCATCAATGGTTGGGTTGGCATGCTGTTCAAAGGGCAGGGTGATATTGAACCCCAGGCTGTGCTCCAGGCCCGCGCCTTCGTGGGCTGCGGCCATGATCCCGCCACCGCCACCGGTGATGACCATCAGGTCGGAACGTGCCAACGTCGCACCCACCTCTCGGGCCAGCGCATACAGCGGGCTTTCCACTGGCGTACGCGCCGAGCCGAATACCGTGACTTTGCGCCGGCCCTTGAATTGTTCGAGCACCCGAAAGGCATGGTCCAGTTCACGGATGGCACGCAGGGTGATCTTGGCGTTCCAGCGATCACGGTCGTCTTGGGCCATGCGCAGGACGGTGAGGATCATGTCTCGATAAAGAGGGATATTCGGGCTGTTGGGGGCGATCAACTGAATTTGTGCGTCGACCTGCTGAGTGAGGTCGGTCCCGTTTTCTTCAAAATGACGAAGCAGCAAATCATTCGATTCATAAGGCATTCAATTTCTCCTTCTTTACAGGGCCTGGGTAGTCGACGAGAACGTCGCCTGGGCCACGACACTGCTTGTGTCGCGGCATGCCGCAAGAGGGCAGGCCTTTTTTTGCCCTGAAAATATGACAGAACAGCATTAAAAACTGTGGTGGGCGGGCATCTGGGATGAACTGATCATGGGCCGAAAAACCCTTGGCTGGCAACCGCTTATTGGGGGTTCATTACGCAGTTTAGTCGTTGGTGGCAAACGCAGAGGAAGCGTGCGCGCCGCTGGGAAGCAGCGCGGGAGGGTCAAGCAGAGGTTACTTTTTCTTTTTCGCCGGAGCCGGGCAATCGGCCTCTGCGAACTTGACGGAAGCCACCGGGCGATTGGTCTTGTTCTCGGTAATTTCGTAGCGCATCACTGCGCCCTTGGCCATCAGCTCGCGGTAGCCCGGGTTGGTGCACACACTGCGGCCCAGCTGGAAATACACAGCCTTGGGGTTGGCGCGCATCTGTTCGGCACGGTCAGGCAGCACGCTGAGGTGATCGATCAGTTGCATCCCTTCAACGGTGTAGGCGACTTCCAGGGTTTTTTCATCGATTTCCCGGGGCAGGTCCTTGTTGCTTTCGGCCGCGACGCTTTGCAGCTTCTTGTTCATTTGAGCCTCCAGCAGCGAGGCCGCGTGGGCGCCCATAGGCAAGACCAGCGCAAGGGCGACGGATGGGGCAACAAGGCGCAGCATGGAACGCAGCATGAAACTCTCCTGATTCGGTTACTGGTGCATAGACCAGCCACTGGGCTGTGCGTTCAGTGGCGCGCAATTATAGGTGAGCCCTTGCCACTACAGCCAGGCGTATCGCTGGTAAACTGCTGGACTTCTGTTTTTCACGAGTTTGTTCCGTGTCGATTTCTTCTACTTCGCCGCGTGCCCGATGAGTCACGCCGTCTCCCGCTTGCGTACCCAGCGTCTGGCGCGTGCCGTCAGGCCGTTTCTCAATCGGGGTTCCCGTGCTGAGCGCTGTCCCGGCTGCCGGGTCATTCCTGAGTACTGCCTGTGTGCCTGGCGGCCTCAGGTAGGAGCCAAGTCCGCCATGTGCCTGTTGATGCATGACGTAGAACCGATGAAACCCAGCAACACGGGTTGGCTGATCGCCGATGTCATACACGACACCACGGCATTCGCCTGGTCGCGTACCGAAGTCGACCCCGAGTTGCTCAGGTTGCTGGCCGACCCGCAGTGGCAACTGTACATCGTATTTCCCGGTGAATTCGTTGCGCCGCAACGGGTGGTCAGTGAAGTGCGCGTGGAGGAGGGCAAGCGCCCACTGTTCATCCTGTTGGACGGCACCTGGAGCGAAGCGCGCAAGATGTTTCGCAAAAGTCCCTATCTGGAACATTTACCGGTGCTGAGCCTGGCGCCTGAGCAGCTGTCGCGTTACAAACTACGGCGCTCCAAGCGCGATGACCATTTCTGCACCGCCGAGGTGGCGGCGCTGTGCCTGGAGCTGGCCGATGACCTGGTCGCCAGCGAAGTGCTGGATGCCTACCTCGATGTGTTCAGCACCCATTACCTGGCTGCCAAGTTCCAACTGCCACTGGATGCGGCAGACACCGTGCATACGCGCCTTGCACCCTACATCCCGGCGGGATAACCAGACGACGTTTGCATGATGGCACTGTAAGCCCGCAACCCGCTAAAATCCCCACGGGCGTAGTGCTTGACCCTCCAGGCTACGCTGGGCATGCTGTGCGCCGATTGGGCGCAACCGTGAATTATCGACGTCGTTTCATGTGTTTTTGACGTTGAGCGGGCCCTGTGGCGATCGCTGCCCGGCCGTCGCCTCGTGTATTGGTGAACCCTGAACCCATCAGGGCTCCCATAAAAAACAGGATCATTTAACCAATGGCCACATACGAAATCCTGATTGCCGATGACCACCCGCTGTTTCGCAGCGCACTGCATCAGGCCGTAACCCTGGGCCTTGGCCCCGATGTACGTTTGGTCGAAGTAGCCAGCATTGCCGAACTGGAAGCCCGCCTGACTGAAAAATCCGACTGGGACCTGGTGTTGCTCGACCTGAACATGCCGGGCGCCTACGGTTTTTCCGGGCTGGTGCTGCTGCGTGGCCAATACCCGCAGATCCCCGTGGTGATGGTGTCGGCCCAGGAAGAAGCCGACGTGGTGGTGCGCTCCAAGGAGTTTGGCGCCAGCGGTTTCATTCCCAAGTCCAGCGCAATGGAAGATATCCAGAAAGCCGTGCGCACGGTGTTGGACGGCGATGTGTCCTGGCCACCCCAGGCGTTTGAAGAAATCAATGTGTCCGATGAAGCCAAGGCCGCCCGCGATGGCCTGGCCAGCTTGACGCCCCAGCAGTTCCGGGTGTTGACCATGGTTTGCGAAGGTTTGTTGAACAAGCAGATTGCCTACGAATTGAGTGTGTCGGAAGCGACCATCAAGGCCCACGTTACGGCGATTTTCCGTAAGTTGGGCGTGCGTACGCGCACTCAGGCGGCGTTGCTTTTGCAGCAACTTGAGTCTATCTCGCAACATTAAGTTACAGCCGCTTCACGCTTTTTTGACTTTGCGTGATCTAGCTTCCCCACTTCTTTGGTTCAGTTGCCTACATCTATGTCGCCTTTCAAGGGTCAAACCGGTATCAAACGTATCTTCAACGCAGGGGGCTATTCCCTGGATGGCCTGCGTGCGGCTTTCACTGGCGAGGCGGCATTCCGCCAGTTGGTGTTGCTGAACGTCATCCTGATCCCCTTGAGCTTTTTCCTGCAGGTCAGCCGGGTTGAACGGGCGCTGCTGATTGCAGTGTGTTTGTTGGCGCTGATCGTCGAATTGCTCAACTCAGCGGTAGAAGCGGCCATTGACCGTATTTCCCTGGACCGCCACCCGCTGTCAAAAAACGCCAAGGACATGGGCAGCGCCGCGCAATTCGTGGCACTGACCATGATCACCCTGGTATGGGCGGTGATCCTGATCTGAGGATCACGCGATACTCGGCAGTACGATCTCGTCGCTGCGCTGCACCCCAGCGGTGAAAGCGCGGCATAGTTCGAGAAACTCGCGCATCGCCGAGGTCTGGTACTTCTGCTTGTGCCAGATGAAGTAGAACTGCCGGGCCAAATCCAGGTCCGGGGTTTCTACCGGCACCAGGCTGCCACGGCGGAAGGCATCGCGCAGCGCCAGCCGCGAAATGCAGCCAATCCCCAAGCCTGACTCCACAGCTCGCTTGATTGCCTCGGTGTGTTCCAGCTCCAGGCGGATGTTCAGTGCGCTACGGTGGTGACGCATAGCCTGGTCGAAGGTCAGGCGCGTGCCCGAGCCTTGTTCTCGCAGGATCCACGCTTCGTGGGTCAACTCGTCCATGGTGGCCACGCCACGCTTGGCCAAATGATGCTGGGGCGCACAGAACACCACCAGCTCATCTTCTACCCACGTCTGCACCTCGATATCCGGGTGGCTGCAGTCGCCTTCGATTAGACCCAGGTCAATTTCGTAGTGCGCCACCTGATGCACGATATGCGCAGTGTTCTGCACATGCAGTTTCACCTGGCTCTCGGGATGCTGCTGCATAAAGCTGCCAATCAGCAGCGTCGCCAGGTAATTGCCGATGGTCAGCGTGGCGCCGACCGCCAGGGAACCGAAGCCGGACTTGCCGTTGAGCAGGTCTTCGATCTCCTTGGCTTGGTCCAGCAATGCCACGGCCTGGGGTAACAGCTGGTGACCGAGGGCGTTGAGGCTCAGGCGTTTGCCGGCGCGGTCGAATAATTGGCAGCTGGATTGACGCTCCAGCTCGGTAATCGAGGTGCTGGCGGCGGATTGAGATAAGGCCAGAAGGCCAGCAGCGCGCGAGACGCTTTCCTGCTGGGCGACGGCGACGAAAACTTGCAGTTGACGGAGAGTAAATCGCATATCGATATAACCGATAACCCTTATCTTAATAATCCAGTTAACAGATATTGTCGCCGCCATTAGAATGCTGTGCAATTGCGCATCCATACCTTTGGCGCAGACCCATTTCCAGGAGTCCCCCGTACATGAGCAACATGAACCACGAGCGTGTCCTCAGTGTTCATCACTGGAACGACACTCTGTTCAGCTTCAAGTGCACCCGCGATCCGGGCCTGCGCTTCGAGAACGGTCAGTTCGTGATGATCGGCCTGCAACAACCCAACGGCCGCCCGCTCATGCGCGCTTACTCCATTGCCAGCCCGAACTGGGAAGAGCATCTGGAGTTCTTCAGCATCAAGGTGCCCGATGGCCCGCTGACTTCCCAATTGCAGCATTTGAAGGAAGGCGACGAGATCATCATCAGCAAAAAACCGACGGGCACTCTGGTGCTTGACGATTTGAAGCCGGGCAAACACCTGTACCTGCTCAGCACCGGTACTGGCCTCGCTCCATTCATGAGCGTGATCCAGGACCCGGAGACCTATGAGCGTTTCGAAAAAGTGATCCTGTGCCACGGCGTGCGCTACGTCAACGAAGTCGCCTACCGCGAATTCATCACCGAGCACCTGCCGCAGAACGAGTTCTTCGGTGAGGCCCTGCGTGACAAGTTGATCTACTACCCGACCGTGACCCGCGAGCCGTTCGAAAACGAAGGCCGCCTGACCGACCTGATGCGCAGCGGCAAGCTGTTCAGCGACATCGGCCTGCCGCCAATCAATCCCGAGGACGACCGCGCCATGCTGTGCGGCAGCCCAAGCATGTTGGACGAGACCAGCGAAGTGTTGAACAGCTTTGGCCTCAAGGTTTCGCCACGGATGCGTGAGCCGGGTGACTACCTGATCGAGCGTGCGTTCGTCGAGAAGTGACTTCGGGTCACTTGTAGGAGCGAGCTTGCTCGCGAAGAACGCCAACGATAACGCTGGCATCTTGACTGAACGCGGTGCCTGCTCGTTTTTCGCGAGCAAGCTCGCTCCTACAGTCGAATGCGTTGCAAAGAAAAGCCCGCGTTGCCTGTGAAGGCAGCGCGGGCTTTTGCGTTTCTGCGATTTACTGCGCCGAAACCACTTCCAGCACACAAATCATCCCCGGCTCCGGGTAGTGCCAGCGCACATCCACATCCCAGAACCGCACACCGTATTCGCGTTCCGACGTCGGAACCTGATACGCCGGCCGCGGGTCCTGTGCCAGGCACTGTTCAATCAGCTCCACCAACGGTTCACCAAGGCGCTGTGCATGGCCTTGCGCCTGTTGCAGTGCAGCCTTGAGCCATTGCACGCCGATCAGCGCGGGCGCATCGCTGGCGATGTCGTTGGTGGCGGCATCCACGATATCGGCATAAGGCACATACGGCTTGATATCCAACACCGGCGTGCCATCGAGCAAATCTATGCCGGAAATCCACAGGCGCCCCGGTTCCACCTTGTCCAGCTTCACCACCGACTGGCCGATGCCATTGGGGCGATGGGTTGCGCGGGTGGCAAACACGCCCATGGACGTATTGCCGCCCAGGCGTGGCGGGCGCACTTTCAGGCGTGGCTTGTCTTCCAGGGCCTGATGAAACAGAAACAGCAGCCACACATGGCTGACCTGCTCCAGCCCCTGCACCGCCTCACCCTGGTCGAACGGCGCCACCAGCTCCAGCACGCCACGGGCAGCCGGTGCCAGTTGCGGTTGGCGCGGGATGGCGAACTTCTCCTTGAAACAGGAGCGTACGAAGCCGACGGGCGAGACCTGGTAACTCATGGCTTAGGCACGGACCCGCAAGGTCAGGCCCTTGAGGAAGTTGCGCAGCAACTGATCGCCACAGGTGCGGTAGTTGGTATGACCAAACTTGCGGAACAGCGCGCTCAGCTCTGGCTTGGACACCGGGAACTCCGCCGCCTTGAGGATTGCATGCATGTCGTCTTCCTTCAGTTCGAAGGCCACGCGCAGCTTTTTCAGGATGATGTTGTTGGTCACCGGGGTTTCGATCGGCTGCGGCGGGCGGCTTTCGTCCTTGCCGCGCTTGAAAATCACCAAGCCATCGAGGCAGTGAGCCATGACTTCATCCGGGCAGAACACGAAGCCTTCTTCCTCATCTTTCTTGAGGTAGGTCAGCAGGTCTTCCTTGGTCACGTCCATGCCGCCGAGCTTGATGATCTCGACCATCTTGTTGTCGCTGATGTCGAGCATGTAGCGCACGCTGCGCAGTACGTCGTTGTGAATCATGATGGGCAATCCTGGTATTCAACTGATGACACCGCCGGAATCAGGCGGTGTCGGGAAAAGGGAACGGCTTAAAACTTTTCTTTGCCGGACAGGTAACGCCATTGGCCCACTGGCACCTTGCCAATGGACACGCCGCCGATGCGGATGCGGCGGATGGCGATGACTTTCAGGCCAACGGCTTCGCAGAACAGCGCGATCACGCCGGGTTGCGGGTTTTTCATCGCAAAGCGCAGGCGGTTCTCGTTCTGCCAGCTGGCTTTGACGGCAGGCAGCTCTTTGCCTTTGTAGGTCAGGCCGTGGTTCAAGCGGTTAAGGCCGTGGGCAACCATGTCGCCTTCGACTTCCACCACGTATTCCTGCTCGATCTTGGCGGCATCGGCGGTCAACTTGCGCAGAATCTTCCAGTCTTGGGTGAACACTAGCAGGCCACTGGCCTTGGCTTGCAGGTCGGCGCTGGCGCTCAGGCGCAGAAAGTGCCCCTTGAGCGGGCGCTTGCCGAAACGGTGCTCTTCAGAAAGGGTTTCGGCGCTGATCGAGGCCATGGCGGTTTCAGCATCCATGCCTGCGGGGGCGTGCATCAGGATGGTCACCGGCTCTGGCGCGGTGGCTTTAGCTTCCGGGTCCAGCTCGACCTTCTCGTCAGTGACCTTGAACTGCGGCTCGTCGATCACTTCGCCGTCCACCGAGACCCAGCCGCCTTCGATAAACAGCTCAGCCTCCCGACGGGAGCAACCGACCAGTTCGATAAGGCGTTTGGAGAGGCGTATGGGGTCAGTCATGACAAGGGCCGTAACAAAAGGGGGCCACTATTGTACCTGCCTGGCGCCGGTTAATCCCGGCTCCATTTCAGCGCATGTGCCTTAACATTATTTAACTGAGGCACCACGGATCAAATGTGGGAGCTGGCTTGCCTGCGATGGCGGTATACCAGCACCGNGGGTAGAATGACCCGACGCCTTCGCAGGCAAGCCAGCTCCCACAGTTCAGGCATTACGGGCCTGTTGCTGCTGGTGTAGACGCAGGTGCAGCAATGGATAAGGCTGCCCAAGCCCATCATGGTCCGTTCGCCCGATCACCTCGAAGCCTTGCTTGAGGTAAAAACCCAGGGCCTGGGGGTTCTGTTCGTTGACGTCCAGTTCATCGGCGTTCATGTGTTCGATCGCGTAGCCCAGCAATTGCCGGCCCAGTCCCTGGCCACGGTGGTGCGGGTCGATAAACAGCATCTCCACCTTGCCCGCCGACACTCCGGCGAACCCGGTGATGCGTTGGCATGAGTCCTTGGTGCAGATCAGCATGACCGCATCGAGGTACCGGGTCAGCACCAGGTTTTTCAACATGTCGATATAGCTGTCCGGGAGGAAGTCGTGGGTGGCGCGTACCGAGTCCTCCCAGATCTGCACCAGGCGCGTGTAGTCGCTGGTTTTAGGTGTGTGAATCACCGAATGCTGACGCATACCCGCTGTCCCTTGCTGTATTCGGGGTTGATGGACAATACGATAGACCTAAAAAAGCCCCGCATCTTCTCAGAGGCGAGGCTTTTTTATCACCGTGCGATCAGTCGCGCTTTTCAGCCCACAAGTCGTACTCGTCGGCGTCGGTCACGGTGCACCAGACTTTGTCACCCGGCTTCAGGCCGCTGGCATCGTCGATAAATACGTTACCGTCGATTTCTGGGGCGTCGAAGAAGCAACGACCTACCGCGCCTTGCTCGTCGACTTCATCGATCAGCACTTCGATTTCCTTGCCGATGCGCAGTTGCAGGCGTGCCGAGCTGATGGCCTGCTGGTGCGCCATGAAGCGCTCCCAACGGTCTTGCTTGACGTCGTCCGGTACCACGGCCAAGTCCAGCAGGTTGGCCGGTGCACCTTCCACCGGCGAGTACTGGAAGCAACCGACGCGGTCCAGCTGCGCTTCGGTCAGCCAGTCCAGCAGGTACTGGAAGTCTTCCTCGGTCTCGCCGGGGAAACCGACGATGAAGGTGGAGCGGATGATCAGCTCCGGGCAGATTTCGCGCCAGTTCTTGATGCGTGCCAGGGTCTTGTCTTCGAACGCCGGGCGTTTCATCGCCTTGAGCACTTTCGGGCTGGCGTGCTGGAACGGGATGTCCAGGTACGGCAGGATCTTGCCGGCGGCCATCAACGGGATCAATTCGTCCACGTGCGGGTACGGGTAAACATAGTGCAGGCGCACCCACACGCCCAGGCTGCTGAGGGCTTCGCACAGCTCGGTCATGCGGGTTTTCACCGGCGCGCCGTTCCAGAAACCGGTGCGGTATTTCACATCGACGCCGTAGGCGCTGGTGTCCTGGGAGATCACCAGCAGCTCCTTGACGCCGGACTTGACCAGGCGCTGGGCCTCGTCGAGCACATCACCCACCGGGCGGCTTACCAGTTTGCCGCGCATCGACGGGATGATGCAGAAGCTGCAGCTGTGGTTGCAGCCTTCAGAAATCTTCAGGTACGCGTAGTGACGCGGGGTCAGCTTGATGCCCTGGGGCGGCACCAGGTCGATCAGCGGGTTGTGGTCCTGACGTGGCGGCACCACTTCGTGCACGGCGTTGACCACCTGCTCGTACTGCTGCGGGCCGGTCACGGCCAGCACGCTCGGGTGCACGTTGCGGATATTGCCTTCTTCCACCCCCATGCAGCCGGTCACGATGACCTTGCCGTTTTCCTTGATGGCTTCGCCGATCACTTCCAGGGATTCGGCCTTGGCCGAGTCGATGAAGCCACAGGTGTTGACCACCACCACATCGGCGTCCTGGTAAGTGGACACGACGTCGTAGCCTTCCATACGCAATTGCGTGAGGATGCGCTCGGAGTCGACAAGCGCCTTCGGGCAACCCAGGGAAACAAAGCCAACCTTGGGGTTGGCTTTTGCGATGGTGGTGGACATGTCTAACCTCGGTATTGAATGACGCTGCCGGTCGTGCACGACAAGGCAACGGATGGGCGCTTGGTGCGCCTCTGATCAAAAAGTGCGCAATTCTATCGGCGGGCAGCGCACTTGACCAGCTTTATGCAGGGAAATGCGACGAGTGCTGCGCTTGGCCTGAGTATCGCCCCAATCTAGTCTCATCAGCACTTCTGCTTGTGCTTGCGTCTCCCGGGTTGGCTTACGCCGCGTCAAGGCGCCGTTCTTCTACAGCCTGGCCGCTGGTTCCCAAGCCATGGACAGCTTGGCCCGACAGCTTCTTTGGCATTCGTTCGCCGCTACAGCTGCCGGTGGAACTGTTCGACGACTACTAGGGCAATCAAAGCGCGATGATTGCGGCCCTTCCCGGGTTGCGACTAGTTGCAACAATCAACCACGGCGAGCGCATCACCAGTGTGGCGCTCATCGATAACCAGATGGCCATCCGATGGACGAGGCAATCCGCCGCAGCTTAGAACGACAATTCCCCGAACTTACTGGCGGTTACCACTTGCCACGCTTTGCCCGCGTTGTCGCTGTGGCCGACGCGCCCGCCGGTGCCGGGATCTACGACGATTTCCGGCCGCGCTATGCGGTCGACATTGAGGTCATGGGGCCGGACGGCTAGCCAGACACCAAGCTGCCGATCCTGGCGGGCGTGCCTTTAACGCTGCCCACCGGTGGTGAAGAGATGGGCATCTATGCTTTTCCCGAGGAAGGTACCCAGGTGGTGGTGTGCTTTGCCTATGGCGTGCCGCACAAGCCCTATATCCAAATCATCCTGCCTCACGGGCTGAGTATGCCCAGCGTGCCGAAGAGGGATCAGGTGTGGCAGTACAGCGAGGCGTGCCAGCAGCGGGTGGACGCTGACGGCAACTGGCTGCGCCAGACTGACGGCAAGATCCGGGACAAGGCGATCGAGAGTGAAGTAGAGGCGGTGGGGAATAAGGAGACGTTCCAGAACCACACCAGGATAGCGGACGACCATTCAACTGAATCAGTGGGTGGAATTAAGACGATAGAGGCGCTGGGCGCGCTCAACCTGCTGTCGGGCGGATCTGCGAGCCTGGCGGCGGTAGATGATCTGCACCAGGCGACCGCGCGGGACTTGAACCTGGTGGTGGGGCAGAACCACAACGCCACGGTGGGCAGCGATATGCAGGAAAGGATCGAGGGCTTGCGCGAAAGCATCGCATCGATCAATCAACAGTATTGCACCTAAAACATAGGTCGGGTCTAAAGAAATTAAAATTTGCAGATTGTTTTGTGAATTGCTCGATATTGTAGAGCATATGAATTCGCAAGTCGCGGGACATGTACATGCAAGTAGCCCACCTACGAATAACGCAGGTTTTTTTAGTGCGTCAGCGATTACCGTACAAAAAATTAGCGTTATCGCTAACGAGATTACACTATAAAAAACGTCTGGCGCTTACTTTAAATTGTGTTGATCGTATAAAATGTTCAGATGAGCTTTTTTAAGGTGCCAGGTTGTGACTACTTTATAAATTTCGGCATCAGACTGCAGTATTTTCAAAGCGCTCGGAAAAGTTTTTGTATAAGAGAATAAAAAGTGTGCTAGAGCCATGCATAATATTTGCCTAGCTGAGCCCGCTAACATTTGTTGATCTTCAAGGCTCTGTGCATCTCGGGTTTGTAGCGCGCTTATATAACTTGTATGTGCGTGTCCACTCAGGTGATTATAAATGTCGCTAAAGTACCTTTGATGTATGTCGATCTGGCCGCTTATTACATATGCGCCACCTTTTGGTTTCCACGAGCAGTTGTCTATCTCCCTGCGGGCTTCTCTATTTGCATTAATATAAAATGGACTTTGAGTGATTTCTTGTTTAAGAGTTTTGATATCTTCCGCTTCTCTTTTGAGTACAGCTTTGCTTTCGTCTGACTTTGCGGTAATTTTGCTTCTATCATTTAGTCCAGACAGTTTCCAAAGCTTATATCTGAATAAGCAGAGGTTTGTGTCGTCGTTTGTGAAGATATATTTGAAAGCTAATAAGGTTTCAATAGAGGCCCTGACAAGTATCGCCACAGACGAATGATCTACGTGAGAGAAAGTAGAGTCGCCGAAATCGAAGGAGATGCCGGCGCTTAACTGCTGCACAGAGGCAACGTGCCTAAATAACTTAGCTCCGAGCACCTGAGCGTCATTTTTCCAGTCTTCTCCATGTTGTATCTCTTTGCCGGCTTCGGACTGTACGCAGTCATAGAGTAAGCGGATAAGCTTCAGTAAGTCTTCATCATAATTCATATGGTTGTCCGGGGCTGGCCTGTATAAAGCTATTTCGGTTGATTGAATTTGTATTCCTTGTCTCCCAATATGATTGTTGTCTCAATGCCGCTATTTAGTAATTCCATCCCTAAGTCAAAAGGCGGCGAAAAACCTTCTGGTAAGTATGATATGTACACGTTCACGTTTTGATAAAAGCACAACCTGCCTAAATATAGTCCGTATTTGTCAGAGTCGGTAAATTGATAATAAAATACCTCTTGATTATGTCCGTGCTTGGTTTTTCCGTCTAAATCCATGCTTGCTTTATGCTCGATGAATTTTTTAAATTCTTGAGGGTTATCCTCCGCTGGATGTATGAAACTTAAATAAGGCTTAATTTTTCCTGTAAAGTTTATTCCAAAATGATAGCGATGAATACCATATGCAATGTGACGAAAGCAATCCATGAGCCTGGGATGGTCGGGAGTACCCCATAGAAGATCCATGAATTTATTGTTATCTGCAACTCTTAATATTTCTCCCTTAAGGAATACTTGTTTTAGGAGCTTGTATGAGGAGCGTTTTAACGATCTCTGTATCTTTCCATGATAGTGCTCATAACCTATAGAGTTATTACCCAGGATCCCCGCAATACTTACCATGAGGAATTCATCATCACTGGATTTTTTTCCATTGTGCAGGTCGCATGACGGAACTGTGATCAGATTTATTCTGTAGTGAGAACCAGAATCTTTAAATTCTGGAAATAAACATTTGGGAGGGACATGTTCAACTGATGTCGCGTCCTTGTCGCACATATAGCATTTATCTATTTGCATCTGAAAATCTTCCATGTCCATGAATAAATTAAGTCTAACCCAGCCGGCACCACCACGACTGAGCGTAAGCACAACCGTCTATATATTCAATGCCACTCAGGACAAACCCAGAAGGAGCCATCCCCGACAGCGTAGCATCCGATAGCTGGGGCAGAGGGCTGGGCTCAAGCGACATTCCTTTGTGCAGTATGGCTATATTAGAGCTGCGCCCTAACTCGCCGGAGATCCCCACGTCTACGCGTACGTCTCCCGCTATGGCCGGGTAACGGCGCCTTTCTTGAGGGGGCAGCGGCACGCCCTTGCACCGCATCGGTGTGACCAGCATATGCATAGACACCTCTCGCTCAAACGTTGCCTGACTCTTCAAGAAGCGTTTCCTACTGCATAAGCCAAAGCACTGTCGGCTAGCTCAAGCAGATCGCGTAGATCGTCTCGCTCAATCAGCTGCGCTCTGTACAGCTCCTGCGCCTGCAGCAAGAGGGTTTTATGGTGGGCCCCTGGGTGCTGGAGCAGTGCTGACTGATCACGCAGGAATAATATCCATACCTCAACGGTCCATGCTTGGGATAAATTGGCAGTGCTCATAGATACGTCATAAAATTACTGTATATACAGCCAGTATATGATGCCGTTTGATTGCTCGCCTATGGGGCCGACGAAATGCAGGGGGAGGGCGCAGGAATTTACACGGTGAAGAAAAAAGCACTTATCCCGCTCCCGCCGACGGGGTTTGCTTTCCTATTTTGTGCAATGGCGAGTGAGATGCAAACGTTACGTGCGCCAATGCCCGCTGCGGGGGCTGTGGAGTATTTCGCAATTGCACAGGGTGCAAAGTATTGCGAAGAAGTGCAGCGGTGTTGCACTGCGTCACGGTATGGCGGTGAATTGGTTGATCAAGCGAGGTGCCCTGCTTACGGGGACTACGGTTAGAAAACCTCGTGCAGTCGGAGTTTTCAAAGTCCTGAGGGGGTCTAACCTGGAGCAAAATATCAATCCCAGAACCGGGAGTTTTTATCGCTGGAGATATGGAGGCTCGGGGCTCGAACAGTAGTGTTAGTCACGTTGTGGGTTGCAAACTATTGCACGGTAGTTCTTCGTTTTTTAGCGTAGAGTGCTGCAGTTAAATAGATGCTGGATCGACATCAGGATTGAAGTTTATTTTTTTTCTGAAATGTAAAAGTTATGCTCCAGATCGATAAATACTAGATAAAAAGTGTTCATGTCATAAGGTTGGTTGTTTGTCTTGTCGTTGTTTTCGAAGGCTCCGGGAATAGTAAAACCGACTAGGCGCATCAGGTTTTCAAGCCTAAAACGTCCCCAGCGCACGTCATGGGGTATGTATTTTGGAAACGAAAAGTTACTTTTTTTTGGGAAGGAAGTATAGTCCGTAAAGATTTTGAGACCACTACCGCCGCATCTCTCATTTCTCCAGTAATTAAGATCGTTGCGTGTAAATGCTTTAATCTTTGAGAGTATGTCCGATAGAGTTGCCGAATCTAAAGCATCAAAAGCGGAACCATGCTGCTGAGAATCATCAAAAAAGGAAAGATTGAATTTGCATCTGGATCTTATGTCGCTGCTAGCCAAGCTTGA
The DNA here is from genome assembly GCF_052046095.1 of Pseudomonas sp. 22072. Classification (NCBI taxonomy): domain Bacteria; kingdom Pseudomonadati; phylum Pseudomonadota; class Gammaproteobacteria; order Pseudomonadales; family Pseudomonadaceae; genus Pseudomonas; species Pseudomonas sp. 22072. Next base: position 58,726 of record NZ_JBQEQE010000005.1, on the reverse strand, counting down.
AATAGGAAACTGTTCAAGAAATTTCAATTTTAGGGGGTTTTTTTTGAATTTACTCATATCTTAGGAACTCCCCCAAGCTTGCCGTCACGATATAATGCAGATATAGATCTTTCATTTCTGATGATGTCGCCAGGAATTTCATCCAGACGATAGCAAAAGCTTTGCCCGTTTTCTTTTGAAGTTAGATAGGTTCTGTACTTTCCAAGGTAGTCCATAATTTGAAGGTTGTGAGATGTAAAAATAAACTGTGCATTGCTAGGGTTTGAGTCGTTGGATAGAAATAAATCTAATATCTGAGGTAACAAGTCTGGGTGATAATTAGTATCAAATTCGTCCATGATAAGTACGCCGCCGACGTTGAGTACCCGCCAATATTGGGATAATCGTCTAAATAGCGCTGTTGTTCCATCAGATTCATCCCAGTAAGTCAACCACTTGTAATCTTTTTCAGTGTCGGCGTTATCAATGATGTGGTGGTGAAAAATAGGGAAGTAAACTGTTTCGTCACTTTCGGTCTGACGTGAGTGTATAATTATGTCTTTGATGCCGAGGTCGGAGTTGCAAATAATTCTTTTTGCAAAGTTTAAGGCGTCCTCGTTGTTTTTATAGAATTCGCTTATTTTATTGTAGTCATATAAGGTTGTGTCTGAAATCACTGTTGAGCTACTTACGTTGCCCTTGAAAGAAGAGAAAAAGCTATGGACGTTAGAAATGTCTATGCCAATGTTTTTCATTTTATAGTGCGCAGTAGTGTCAATGATCGACGCATTGCTGCGCAAAGTCACCAGTTCCAAAGGAGCTAGTTCTGTTGTTCTCATTTTTATTGTATTGCGGGATCTTTCTAGAATGAGGGTTTTTCGAGCGACTTTTTTATATATAGCCTCTCGGATAACCTCGGTTTGATTTACGGTTAGTTCATATGTGTAACGAATTCCGTTGTATTCAAAGTCAATGTAGAAGTCCGAGGGCTCATCAATTAAGAAAAAACCACTTAGAGTGATTTTTTGGTTGGGATCAGATTTGAATGACCTAGTGGCAAAATGAGATAAGAACTGAAGGCTTTTTAATATATTCGTTTTGCCTGAGGCGTTAGCGCCTTTGATACCTAGGATGTTAGATGCCTTTTTCCCTTGGGAGATCGCCTTAGGCACCTTAGAATTGAGCTCAAAAGACACTTCAAAACTATCTTTAAAGGAAAAGTAATTTCTAGCGCCAAAAGAATAAATCACCGAATTTCACCCTTATCCTTGAATTGCGTCAAAAATTTACGCGATGCAAGGATAAGCCATCGATTGGATAATAGCCAGAGGTCGTAGGTGGACAGCAACGATGGGTGACAAAATTTACGGAAGGGCTGAGGACACGGTTGCGTTCAAAGAATTATGTATAGATTGAAGTACTTAAGGGCAACCCAGGGAAACAAAGCCAACCTTGGGGTTGGCTTTTGCGATGGTGGTGGACATGTCTAACCTCGGTATTGAATGACGCTGCCGGTCGTGCACGACAAGGCAACGGATGGGCGCTTGGTGCGCCTCTGATCAAAAAGTGCGCAATTCTATCGACGGCCAACGCACTTGACCAGCTTTATGCAGGGAAATGCGACGAGTGCTGCGCTATGCTTCGCGCCGTTGCGCACGGGTAAAGCCCTTGGGTCAATAAAACGTCTGTTACGAGAAGTAAAACAGCGCATGCTAGGGTCAGCTTAGAAGCGCTGTTTATAAAAGACCTCAGGTCAAAGGGCAGGAGTGGTTGATGGGTCAGGCAAGTAGTCAGGCAGCAGGTGCCGAGCATTCAAAAGCCAAGCCGATTGGCATGCTGGTGGCGGCGGTCGGGGTGGTTTATGGTGATATCGGGACCAGCCCGCTCTACACCCTTAAAGAGGTGTTCAACGGCGGTTATGGGGTGCAGGTCAACCATGACGGTGTCTTGGGGATCCTGGCGCTGATCTTCTGGTCGCTGATCTGGGTGGTGTCGATCAAGTACGTATTGTTCGTGCTGCGTGCCGACAACCAGGGCGAGGGCGGCATCATGGCCCTCACCGCGTTGGCCCGGCGAGCTGCCGGGAAGCACACGAAATTGCGCAGTTTCCTGGTGGTGTGTGGCCTGTGTGGCGCGGCGTTGTTCTACGGCGACAGTATGATCACCCCGGCAATTTCGGTGTTGTCGGCCATCGAAGGCTTGGAACTGGCGTTCGACGGCCTGGAAAAATGGGTAGTGCCCATTGCCCTGGTGGTGCTGGTGGCGCTGTTCCTGATCCAGAAACACGGCACCGACCGCATCGGCAAGCTGTTTGGCCCGGTGATGGTTACCTGGTTCCTGGTATTGGGCGGCCTGGGGGTGTACGGCATTCTGCAGCAACCCGAAGTGCTCAATGCGCTGAACCCGGCATGGGGCGTGCGCTTCTTCATGGTTCACCCCGGTATTGGCGTGGCGATCCTCGGCGCGGTGGTGCTGGCATTGACCGGCGCTGAAGCGTTGTACGCCGACATGGGCCACTTTGGCCGCAAACCCATCGCCCGCGCCTGGTTCCTGCTGGTGCTGCCGGCGCTGGTGCTGAACTATTTTGGCCAGGGCGCGATGCTGCTGGGCGATCCGGAGGCGGCGCGCAACCCGTTCTACCTGCTGGCGCCGAGCTGGGCACTGGTCCCGTTGGTGGGCTTGTCCACCATGGCCACGGTGATTGCTTCCCAGGCGGTGATTTCCGGCGCGTTCTCGTTGACCCGCCAGGCAATCCAGCTGGGTTACATCCCGCGCATGCATATCCAGCACACCTCCAGTGCCGAACAGGGCCAGATCTACATTGGTGCAGTGAACTGGTCGTTGATGGTCGGCGTGATACTGCTGGTGCTGGGTTTCGAATCCTCCGGCGCTCTGGCCTCGGCCTACGGTGTGGCGGTGACCGGCACCATGCTGATGACCACCATCCTGGTATCAGCGGTGATGCTGCTGCTGTGGAAATGGCCACCGGTGCTGGCCGTGCCGCTGTTGCTCTGCTGCCTGTTGGTGGATGGCCTGTTCTTCGCCGCCAACGCGCCGAAGATCCTCCAGGGCGGCGCCTTCCCGGTACTGGCGGGGATCGTGCTGTTCGTGCTGATGACCACCTGGAAGCGCGGCAAGCAATTGCTGGTCGGCCGTCTCGACGAGGGTGGCCTGCCGTTGCCGATCTTTATCAGCAGTATCCGAGTACAGCCGCCCCATCGCGTTCAGGGCACGGCGGTGTTCCTCACCGCGCGGCCCGACGCCGTGCCCCATGCGCTGTTGCACAACCTGCTGCATAACCAGGTGCTGCATGAGCAGGTGGTGCTGTTGACCGTGGTCTACGAAGACATTCCACGGGTGCCTGCGGCGCGACGCTTCGAGGTGGATGCCTATGGCGAAGGCTTCTTCCGGGTGATCCTGCACTTCGGGTTCACCGATGAACCGGACGTGCCTGAAGCGCTGAAACTGTGCCATCTGGATGACCTGGACTTCAGCCCGATGCGCACCACCTACTTCCTCAGCCGTGAAACGGTAATTGCCTCGCGCATCAAAGGCATGGCCCGTTGGCGTGAAGTGTTGTTTGCCTTCATGTTGAAAAACGCCAACGGCAACCTGCGGTTCTTCAAACTGCCGGTCAACCGTGTGATCGAGTTGGGCACCCAGGTCGAGATGTAAGGCGCTGCCTACCGGGAGCCGGCAATCGGCTCCCGCTTTCCTTTCTGAACCCTGTGCAAACGATGGTTGTCGACTAGGCTCTATGCACTGTTGAACAGTGCCCACAGAACCCAGAAGAGGTGCGCCATGAGTCAGCTGCTCGAACCTTATACCCTGCGCCAATTGACCCTGCTCAACCGCATCGCGGTTTCACCCATGTGCCAATACTCCAGCGACGATGGCCTGGCCAATGACTGGCACCTGGTGCACCTCGGCAGCCGGGCCGTGGGTGGCGCCGGGCTGATTTTTACCGAGGCCACGGCGGTGACCGCCGATGGCCGTATCACCGCCCAGGACCTGGGCCTGTGGAACGACACCCAGATCGAACCATTGCGGCGCATCACCCGTTTTATCGCGGCCCAGGGCGCGGTGGCTGGGATCCAGCTGGCCCATGCCGGGCGCAAGGCCAGCACCCACCGGCCATGGATCGGCAAACACGGCAGCGTCAAGCCGGAGGAGGGCGGCTGGGTGCCGGTGGGGCCCTCGCCGATTGCCTTCGACCCCAATCACACCCAGCCCAAGCCACTGGACGAAGCACAGATCCAGCAAGTAATCGCCGACTTTGTCGCCGCCGCCAGGCGCGCCTTGACCGCAGGCTTTGAGGTGGTGGAAATCCATGCCGCCCACGGGTACCTGCTGCACCAGTTTCTCTCGCCGATCAGCAACCAGCGTCAGGACCACTACGGCGGCTCCTTCGAAAACCGCATTCGCCTGGTGCTGGAAGTCACCAAGGCCGTGCGCGCCGTGTGGCCTGAGGAGTTGCCGCTGTTTGTGCGCGTGTCGGCCACCGATTGGGTGGAAGACGGTTGGAACCCGGATGAAACCGTGGAGTTGGCGCGCCGCCTGAAAGACCTCGGGGTGGATCTGATCGACGTGTCGTCCGGTGGTACCGCCGCCAATGCCGAGATTCCCACTGGCCCCGGCTACCAGACGCGCTTCGCCGAGCGCGTGCGCAAGGAATCGGGCATCGCCACCGGCACGGTCGGCATGATTACCGAACCGGCCCAGGCCGAGCACATCCTGCGTACCTGCCAGGCTGACATTATTTTTCTGGCCCGTGAACTGCTGCGCGACCCGTACTGGCCGTTGCATGCCGACGATGACCTGGGCGGACGCAAAGCCATCTGGCCGGCGCAGTACCAGCGGGCAACCCATCGGGACCAGCCGATCCATGAGTCGGATCTGCGGGATTGACCCTACTTACCTCTGTGCCAAACCCACCCTGATACGGTGGGTTTTTTCTTGCTCGCGTTTATAGGAGGGCTGATCCTTGGCGGTTGTTAAGCAGGAGAAGCTTATGCTGGTGGAACGCGCGTTAACCGAAGACGATATCCCTTTGCTGGCAACCATCGATCGTACGGAGCTGATCCCGGCGTGCTATCGCATGGACTGCGGCGAACTGGTGTTGTATGCCACGCATCATGATATGCGCGGCTGGCCCGAAGGCGAGGCTGAACAGGATGCGGTGGCGCTGCGTGCCTGCCTCCAGCGCGGCGGGTGGTTGTGGGGTGTATTCGACGGCCAGGTGCTGGTTGCCGCAGTGGTGGTGGACAATCGGTCCTTCCATCACCAGGGCTTGCTGATGCGGCAGCTGAAATTCCTGCATGTCAGCCACAGTGCCCGCGGTTCTGGCCTGGGCGGTCGGTTGTTGGCGCTGGCTTGCGAGCACGGCCGGCAAGTGGGGGCCCAGGCGCTCTATATCTCGGCGACGGAGTCGCGTAACACTGTGGACTTTTACCTGCGCCATGGTTGCCGTCTTTTGCAGCAACCCCACGCTGAGCTTTATGCGCAAGAACCGCTAGACATTCACCTGTATCGACCCCTGCGTGAGTAATGGCTGTAGGTTTTTATTACCGCCGTTATTTTTTAAGTTAATACTCTAAAAAAATCCCACGAATGATGAGATAGTTTCTACGCTAAGGGTAAGCCCGACTCCTGGCCCAGGGAGACAGGCGGTTGGTCCGCGAAGCCGTTGCGCTTCCCGGGAGTTTGGAAATGGGCACCAGGAGTGTTTGACTGATATCAGGAGTAGCGGTCCATGGCCAAGTCCTATGGCGTAGCGGGTGCGGTGGCGTCTTTTCTGAGCCGTCGGATGTCCTTGCGGGGTCGAAGGTTGAGTTCAGATGAGATGGAGTTGCTGGTGCAATACCGGGCGCTGACCGAGAGCGATCAGGTGGCGATGCGGTATCTGATTGGTGCGATGAAAAGCGTGTCGCGGTTCTAAGCCACCTGTGATCATTCCCACGCTGCGGCGTGGGAATGATCAGGCGGTTAGTTTCAGGTGTACTTGCGCTGCTCCGGTGCTGGCGGGAAGTACTGATACAGCCAGGTTTCACTCAGGGTGCGGTCCTGGGTTCGTATAAACAGGCGCAATTCGACGGGTTCCACGCTGTCGCTGGTGGGGTACCAGTCGAACAGGATGCGATAGCCCTTGATGTTATCCAGCACCAGCACGCTGAAATCCTTCACCTCACCATGGGAACAAGTCACCACCGGCTCGATGCCGGTGCCCGCTGGCAGGCGATCCAGGCCGCCGCCCTTGAAGTCTACGGCGAAACGCCGCGCCCATACCTTCGGATAATGCTCGCCGGGTGCCCAGCCTTCGGTAAAGCCGCCCATGCCCGAACGGGTCGCGTCGACCTGTGCCAGCGGCGTGCTCACCGGCGGCAGTGCGCTCCAGTACAGCTTGTAGCCGTAGTTGAGCGAATCACCGGCGGCCACGGGCTTTTTCGGGGTCCAGAAGGCCACGATATTGTCCAGGGTTTCGCCAGTGGTGGGGATTTCCAGCAAGTCGATGGAGCCTTCGCCCCAGGCCGTGGTCGGTTCAACCCACAGGCTTGGGCGTTTGCTGTACCAGTCGACGGTGTCCTGGTAGCTGGCGAACTCATGGTCGGTCTGCACCAGGCCGAAGCCTTTGGGGTTGATGTCGGCGAACGCGTTGAATTGCAGCTTGGCCGGGTTGTTCAGTGGCCGGCAGATCCACTCGCCGTTGCCGCGCCACATGGCCAGGCGGTCCGAGTCGTGGATTTGCGGGTGAATGGTGTCGCACATGCGGCGCTCATGGGTGCCGCAGCTGAACATACTGGTCATGGGCGCGATGCCCAGTTGCTCGATGGCGGTGCGCGCATTGATGTGCGCGTCGATCGCCATCACCACTTGGTTGGCCTGGCAGTCGATATCGAAGCGGTAGGCGCCGGTGGCGCTTGGCGAGTCGAGCAGGGCGTAGACCACAAAGCGCGTGGCGTTCTTGTCCGGGGTTTCGAACCAGAACTGCGTGAAATCGGGGAATTCCTCGCGTTTTTTCGCGTAGGTATCAATCGCCAGGCCACGCGCCGAGAGGCCGTACTGGCCGGTGGAATCCACCGCACGGAAGTAGCTGGCGCCGAGAAACGACAGCACGTCATGGCGGTCCAACTCCGGCGCCTTGAACAGCTTGAAGCCGGAGAAACCCAGGTCCCCGGTCAGTTGCTGGGTGTCCACCGTGGTTTTTTCATAGTTGAACAGTGAAGGGCGAAAATGCACTTCGCGGGCTTCACGGGTCTTTGGGTCGACGCTGTGCATACGCACCGGCGTCTTGAAGCCCATGCCGACGTGGAAGAACTGCACGTCCAGTTGGCCGTTCAACTCCTTCCACAGCGAATGGTTACGGTCATAGCCGATGGCGTTGAAATTCTGCGGGGTCATGGTGGCCAGGGTCGGCGGCAGCACCTGCTTAGTGTCCTGGTAGCCACGGGTGGCCAATTGCTTGGCCTGGGCCTTGAGCGATTCGAAATCGAACGCCACGGCCTTGCCATCGGCAGCCCGATTCCCGGCCCAGGCCTGCGCGGCCAGCAGGCCACTGGCCGACAAACCGGTGTAAGCCGCAATGGCCATGGATGCTTTGAGCAAATTCCTGCGGTGCATAGAGACAACCTGTCGTGAGCAAATCCCGCGCCGTTCCTGGCACGTATCGGATCAGAAATAACGGTTCGGACATGCCTTCGGCCAAACGCAACGGACAATAAACAGACGCCGGATAGCTTAAGCGGTTCGATGAACAAGGCAAATTGATTGATGGCGGGATGATGGCGTTGCATGTGCAACAAGACATTTCCAGCATCGCAGGAGGACGTTACATCTGGAAGCACTCTAGATCGCGGCTTTTTGGCACTTAGTTTTACGCTGGAGGCCTATTGGTCCTACGAACCCAAGTGTCTGGAGGCTACGAATGAATACCCGTGGATTGCTCGATCAGTTGCTCAAGTCTGGCCAGGACATGTTGCAAAACAAGGCCGGCGGCCAACGCAAATCCAATGACAAGGGCGCCCTCGGCGGCTTGCTCAGCGGTGGCGGGCTCGGCAGCATGCTCGGCGGTGCCGGCGGCGGCGCCCTGGCGGCGGGGGCCATGGGCTTGCTGCTGGGCAATAAGAAAGCCCGCAAATTCGGCGGCAAGGCGCTCACCTACGGCGGCTTGGCCGCACTGGGTGTGATTGCCTACAAGGCTTACGGCAACTGGCAAGCCCAGCAGGCCAGCGCGCCCCAAGGCGAGCCGCAAACCATCGACCGCCTGCCGGCTGACCAGGTGGAGCAACACAGCCAGGGCATTCTCAAGGCACTGGTGGCCGCGGCCAAGGCTGATGGGCATGTGGATGAGCGCGAGCGCGCCTTGATCGAAGGCGAATTTACCAAGCTGGACAACGACCACGAGCTGCAACACTGGCTGCACGCCGAACTCAACAAGCCCCTGGACCCAACCGACGTTGCCCGCGCCGCCAGCACCCCGGAAATGGCCGCCGAAATGTACATCGCCAGCGTGATGCTGGTGGACGAAGAAAACTTCATGGAAAAAGCCTACCTGGACGAACTGGCACGCCAACTGAAACTTGAACCAGGCTTGAAGCTTGAGCTGGAAAAACAAGTACGGCTAAACGCATAAATAGGGCCACACGCCAGTCAAACCTGTGGGAGCGGGCTTGCCCGCGAATGCGGTGGGCCAGTCACTCTATTGCTGACTGACTGACTGACTGACTGACTGACTGACTCACGCCATCGCGGCATAGGCACCAACACCGTAACCACGATGCGAAGCGAGCCGCTCTTGATCTTGCTTTTGATCTGCTTGTGATCTTGATCTCAGGCGCCCCGTTAAACCACGCTGGCCGGAATTCGACAGGGATTTGGGGGGTAAACCGGCAGGGATGC